>JAYELF010000056.1:0-10924 GCA_034717275.1 Patescibacteria group bacterium | reverse complement strand
AATTACGCCCTTTAATATTATGACTATAAATTCATATAAATGTTACAGTTGCCGATATTCTCTTTATTCTCTTTGAATTATAAAATACGCTACTTACATATAAGAAGTCTTTTTAGCGCGCCAAACTAACTGCCAGCCAGATGCTAAAAAGGTTTCTTATCTGAACTCTAAAACCAATTTCTTAATTCAAAGTTTCTACTTATGATTATTTTCCATTGCCTTTCTAAGCGCTTTCAGCGCTCTATGGAGCATTACCCTTGTCGCTTGTTTTGATTTTTCTAAAATCTTAGAAATATCAGAAATCGACAAATCGTTTATATATCGCCATATAATAACATTTTGATAATCAGCTTTTATTGAGGGCAATGCAATTCTAATTGTCTGAATATCTGAATCTAAAAGAATTTTGTCCTCTAAACTCATATTATTGTCTATAATATCAGGGCAATCGTCTATGGCTATAATTTTAATCTGGGCTTTCGCGCGATAAAAATCAGATATCAAATTATGGGCAATTTTATAAAGAAATGCGTTTATGTTCTTAATGTCTTTATCTGGTTGAGAAAATGACTTCCACGCGCGAGAAAACGCTTCAGAGGTTAAATCTTCTGCTGTTTCTTGAGAATCTACCTTGAAATAGACAAAACGATAGATTTTCTTTATATGCTTATTATATATTTTATTGAATTCTTTTTGTTTCTTTTTATTCATAATCGCATTAAAGATTGAGGACAAATTGAGGACAAATTGAGGACATTGTCGGACATATTGATTAAAACATCGGACATATTGAGGACAAATCCTGTCCCCTATTTTAATTTATAAAATCTCATTTTTCCCTTATCATATCTGCTTATAAGTTTTTGAGAAAAAAGTGAACTCAAGTCCCTCCTAATGGTTCTCTTGTTTATTTTCGGAAAAAACTTCTGAATTTCTACTAAACGGAGGCGTTTTTCTTTATTTAAAATTTTCATAATTTCTTTTTGCCTAAAAGAAAGATTTGTTAAGGAATTAAAGGTGTTTGAGGGTTTTTCTTTGGATTGTTTGTCAATTTTTTGCTTGTTTAAAAATTGCTTAATTGTGTCGTATTCCTTAGATAGTATTAAAAAATTGCGGGAATTCACCCAATTTTGCGCTTCAGATATATTAAAGTAATATTTAAGAATTTCTATATTTTTCAATAATGTTTGCTTGCGCGCAAAATAATTTGGTGATGAATATATTAAATCAGCTAAAATTTTATTAGCCATTTCTCTTATTTGAAATTTTAATGGTTCACTTTTTGGAAAAAGCTCTGTTATCCTATAAACCGCTGAACAAAGTTTTAAAAAATAATTATTATCCATTGTTATAAATAATGTCAAGATTTAAAAAAAAATAAAATCAATATGCGCTATTTTTCATTTTCGGAGTTCCTCCGCAATTTTCGCTTGTCTGCCAATTACTTGAATTATTCCCGGAATTGCCTGCGCCTGACCCAGACATATTAATTCTCTCCATTGTCTGCTTGGTCTTGTTATTTCCTTCAAACCATTGCGAAGAACAATTTACTTTATCAATTATTTTAGAATTTTTATCAATAAGTTTCAAATGCTCTCCGCTATTTTTAAGCCCATTTCCTCCCCAGCTGGTCGGCTCTTGACTGGCAGGAATATTGCTTACAGTAGTGTCATCCGTCCTTTCAATAAGATAATAGGAATTTGCTTTAATTATTCCCGTTAAGGGTTCAATCAAAGTTTCTCCTCCTTGTTCATAAATTCCCCATTCATTAACATCAATATCTTCGTTTGTATTATTGTATAATTCTATCCATTCATCAAAACTACTGTCATTTGTTCCCATCCAGGCAATTTCACTGAAAATTACGCTCCCTGAATCTTGTTCATCAGATTGATTATTATTATTTGTTTGTTCAATATTATTATTTTCTTGCTTATTGTTATTCTCTATCTGCTCAATGCTATTTTCTTTTGGAACATAATTTTCTTCTATCTCCTTATTTTCATCTAAAAAGTTATTATCTTCCAATGGCTTGTTTCTTTCTCTTGGGCTTGGTTCCTGAATTTCAAAATCTTTAGAATTATTGTCTAAATCAAAATATGTTTGATTTTTATTGTCCCATATTCTCCCTAATGACTTGTTAATTAGGGGATTTTGCGCGGGAAATGCTTCAAAATCATTTACAATTCCCCATCCTAATTTATCAATAATTTCCTTATCTTGATTTTTTAAAACAAGGGTATTTGATTCTGTTAACGGATAATCAGTATAAATATCTGCTGAAAAATTAGAGGATGCGTTTGCTATAAGAAAATAACCTTTTGGCTTAATTGTTTTTCCGAAAAACAATTTTTTTGGAACGTAAGATGAAAATTTAGAGCTGTTTTTCGTTTTTCTTTGAATATACCAATTCATCAGGCATATTTCCTTGTTGCTTGAATTATAAATTTCAACAAAATCCTCTTTTGGTAATTTTTTTCCGTCTTTTGCTATGCCAGAAATCTGAATTTCAGAAATCAAAATTTTTGGATAAGGAGCAAAAGAAGATAAATCTTCTTTTGCGGAAACAATAGTTTCCTTGTGAGATATATTATCATTTTTAACAGGTTCGTCAATTTCAAAAATTTCTTTTTCTCTCTCCCTGTCTTGTCTCTGATGTAAATTATTCTCTTTTAATTCATTTGATTCTTTGCTTTCTTTTTCTTGGATTGAATTGTCTTTTTCTTGGATTGAATTGTCTTTTTCTTTTGGGTTATTGTTGCTTAGATTGTTATTAGAATTTTCTGTAAAATTTTTTACAGGAGATTTTGGCTTGCTTTTTTCCTGCTCTTCTTGAGATTGAGAAAATTTAGGCAATGTCTCTGATATATTTGCAGAAGCAATTAAATTTTCTTGCGAGGTTTGTTGAATATTATGAGTGTCCTTATTGTTCATATTCTCACCCTGTTCCCAATACAAAACTCCCATACCAATAAAAACAATGATTATTATAAAACAAACAATGTTATTCACAATTTGTTCTTAAATTAATAGCTTATTAGCGCTAAGCTGGTCAAGGCCCGCCCTTGACCAGATGGTTTTCGCAGAGGACGGAGCTCTACGCAATCCTCTGTGAAAATAAATGACAATGGAATAATTTTATTGTATATTTTTTTAGTGTTTGGGGCAAGAAATGAATAATTAAAAACAGGGCAATAGCCCTGTTTATTGGTTATCATAAAATTCGTTTAGGACTTATTCAAAAGGATTGACTGTGTTGGATAGGCAAATTCTATGTTTTCTTTTTCAAACTCTTCTTTAATGGCAAGATTTATTTCTTGCTGGACATCCATATATTTATTGTAATCAGGAACAGCTACATAATAAACAACATCAAAATCCAGACTCCAATCGCCAAATTTTTTGAAATGGACTCTGTCTAAATCCGCTGATTCAACCCTATCCAAAATGTTTTTAATTATAATAGGGATTTTTTTAAGCGCCTCGGAAGAAGTTTCATAAACTACGCCAAATGTAAACTCTATTCTTCTTTTCTCCATTTTCTTATAGTTATGAACTCTTTTTTCAATCAATTCTCTGTTAGAAATAACCAATTCTTCTCCTTGCAGTGTTTGAATTCTTGTTGATTTTATGCCAATTTTTATAATCGTTCCCAAATCGTCGTCAATAATAATAAAATCTCCTGTTTGAAATGGTTTGTCAAGATAAATAGAAAAACAGGCAAAAATATCAGTTAAAACACCTTGTAAGGCAAAAGCGATTGCTATTCCGCCTATGCCTAATCCGGCAATTAATGTGGTAACATTAAATCCCAAATTCTGTAAAATTAGCAAAATAGCAATAACCCAAATAACGCCCTTTAAAATCTTATTTAAGATATTAACTCCTGACGGGTCAATTTTTTTACCCTCTTCTTCGTTCTTTTCAATTATTTTTAATGTAAAAAAATTAACAAATTCTATTATAATTTTAATAATATAGAAAATAATAATTATTAAAACAAAATAAGAAAAATATTTCTCAATTTTTACGGCTAAATTAATAAATTGAGAAGCAATCCATAAGGACAAAACAATATAAACCCATGGCTTAATTGATTCAATTATTTTTATCAAGGAATCATATGTCTCTATTTTGATATTATTGCCAATTTTTCTTAGCTTTTTAATTCCTTGTTTTTTGAATAAATACAAAAAAACCATTGCCAAAACAAAAACTCCCAATCCAATCAGATATTCTTGCGCTGAATTGCCAAAAAAATTATAAGTTAAAATTTCTCTAAAATTTAAAAAATTAATAAACATAAATTATATTTATCTTAATTCATTATTGATATGACTATCCTTAGTTCTATAAATTAAAAACCAAGAAATTTACGAATTTTTGAATTGGGAATAGCGAAAACTTTGTTTTCTGAATCTACAAAAGTTAACCCCACTACCTCTCTTTTAATATTAAATAATGGACTTCCTTGAATATATTGTTTGTCTAACATATTTGTCTCAATTAAATTGTTGTTAAAATTTTTGATAATTCCCTCGTTCACTGTTTTTTTTAAGCCATCTTCAGAAACAGCCACTAAAAAAACCCTTTCTCCTAATTTTATTTGGTCTTGGTCTGCCCAATCAAGTGTTGATAACCCTGTTTTTTCTACTTTCACTAAAGCCAAATTATTTATTTCATTTCTCTTTAAAATCTGATATTTGAAATTTTTATTCTCAATGGAAAAAGAAAAAACTAATCCTTTTGGCAAAATGTCTGCCAGTGTGACCAAACAACCGTCAGAAGTAACTATCAACCCAGAACCTCTTAAAATTGTCTTGTTTTGATTTTTAGAATTAACGCCGACAACCGCAGCTTTAACCTTTTCAATTCCTTCTTTTAGAGCAGTGTTTTCCTCAACAATAATTTCTTTTTTTTCTATGGTATAAAATGGAGATTGCTTAAATTCGTATTCCTTTAAAAAAGACCTTTCTATTAAGTATGGCAATAAATATTGGATAGTAAAAATACCTCCAACCATACCAATAATAAAAACAGATAAAATTTTAAGGATATTCTTCGCCATTCTTAGATTGAATAAATTTTTTAAACATTAACAGCGTCTCTATTTTTATGCATTTTAATAGAAGAATGAGTAGTTTTGAAAATAATTTCACCAGAAGTGTCTTTATCAACAAAAATATTTTCTCCTTCTTTAATCTCTCCTGTGACTATATTCAAAGAAAGGGGATTTAAAATAAGGCGCTGGATTACTCTCTTTAGAGGCCTAGCTCCTAATTTTGGGTCAAAACCAAGTTCAACTAAACTATCCTTTACTTCTTGTGAAACTCTTATCTCGATTTTTTTATTATCCCAAAGCCGTTTATTCACCTTTTGCAGTTCCAATTCAACTATTTTTTTAATTTCTGTTTTTTTAAGATAATTAAAAATAATAATTTCATCTATTCGGTTTAAAAATTCTGGTCGGAAATATTCATTTAGCGATTCCATTACTTTTTCCTTTAGGGACTTTTTTTCTTCCTCTTCTTTTTTTCCAAGAAAACCAAGAGAACTCATTTTTGCAATATATTCTGAACCAATATTAGAAGTCATAATAATAATACAATTTTTGAAAGACACCACTCTCCCTTTTGCGTCTGTTAATCTGCCGTCTTCAAACACCTGAAGCAGTATATTAAAAAATTCTGGATGCGCTTTTTCTATTTCATCAAGTAAAATTACTGAATATGGCTTTCTGCGAATTTTTTCTGTTAATTGACCGCTTTCTTCGTATCCAACATAGCCGGGAGGAGCTCCAAGAACCTTAGAAATAGTGTGCTTTTCCATATATTCCGACATATCAAGCCGAATCAAGGAATTTTTATTATTAAAAAGAAATTCAGCGAGGGCTCGAGCAGTTTCGGTTTTACCAACGCCTGACGGACCTAAAAAGAGAAAAGAACCTAACGGCTTGTCTTCTTCTGATATTCCCGCCCTGGCTCTGCGAATGGCGTCTGAAATAGCCAAAAGCGCTTTTTCCTGTCCAATCACCCTTCTTGATAAAATCTTTTCCATTTTTTCTAATCTTTTTGCTTCTTTTTCTATTAATCTGGTCGCTACAATGCCAGTCCACCGAGATACAACTTTTGCTATTTCTTCAGCTCCCACTTCTTCTTTCAAAATTTTATGTTTCTTTTGAAATTTTGTCAGCTCTTTCTCTTTTTTATCTAACTCTTTTAAAAGTCCTGGAATTTTTCCGTATTTAAGCTCGGCAACTTTTTCCAATTTTCCTTCTCTTTGAGCGGTTTCTGCGTCAAAATTTAATAAGTCAATTTCTTTTCTAATTTTTTTGATGCCATATATTAGCTCTTTTTCCGTATTCCACTTTAATTCAATATCTTTTGTTTTTTCTTTTAAATCTGCCAATGAACGACTGCATATCTGAATACGTTTTCGCGAAGCAGAATCCTTTTCTGTTTTTAGGACGGCTTTTTCTATTTCTAATTTTTGAATACTCGTTTTAAGATCGTCAAGTTCTTGAGGTTCTGATTCTATCTCTAATCTTAGGGCTGAAGCGGCTTCGTCCATTAAATCAACCGCTTTGTCGGGCAAGAACCTGTCGCTGATATAACGCGCCGAAAGATTGGCGGCCGCAACCAACGCGGCGTCACTAATCCTTACGCCATGATGAACCTCATACTTTTCTTTTAATCCCCGTAAAATCGCAACTGTATCTTCTATTGAGGGCTCGTCAACATAAATGGGCTGAAATCTCCTCTCTAATGCAGAATCTTTTTCAATATATTTTTGATATTCCTTTAATGTTGTAGCGCCAATTGCTTTTAATTCTCCTCTAGCTAACGCTGGCTTTAAAAGATTTGACGCGTCAATTGCTCCTTCTGCCGCCCCAGCTCCAACCAAAGTATGAATTTCGTCAATAAATAAAATATAACGGCCTCTTGCTTTATCAATCTCTTTAAGCAACGCTTTTATTCTGTCTTCAAATTCCCCCCTATATTTTGTTCCAGCCACCAAGGCGCCCAAATCCAAGGCAATTATTTCTTTGTCTTTTAAACTTTCAGGAACATCTCCGTTAACAATTTTTTGAGTAAGCCCCTCAACAATCGCTGTTTTCCCAACTCCTGCTTCGCCAATTAAAACAGGATTATTTTTTGTTCTTCTAGAAAGAACCTGCATTAACCGACGAATTTCATTTTCTCTGCCAATGACAGGGTCAAGTTTTCCTTTTTCAGCTAATCGGTTTAGTTTGCGAGTATATTTTTCTATAATTTGATATTTTGATTCTGGCATAGGGTCGGTTATTCTTTGCCCCCCGCGAACTTGAGATAAAATACTCAAAACAGAATCGTAATCCAACTTCCCAAATTCTAATGTCGCGTCTTTCCCTCCTTGAGGCAAAAAATTCACTTTTTCCAACACCTCTTTGGCATTGGCATCTGTGTCTAATAATGCTAAAAATAAATGCTCTACGGAAATAAATTCGTCTCTCATTTTCATTGCTTCCTTGTTGGCTCTTTCTAATATCTTGCCCATATTTTGAGTTAAATAAAATTGGCCAAAGGTTTGCGGTTCGCTAACAAATGGAACTCTATCAAGGGCAGATTTTGTTTTTTTAATTAAATCTTCCACATCAACACCTATTTTTCGAAGCACAGTTAAAACAATGCTTCCTTCCTGTAAAAGAAGAGCAAGAAGAAGATGAAGAGGGTTAATTTGTTGTTGGCCCATATCTCTGGAGATATTTTGCGCCATTAATAACGCCTCCTGCGATTTATGTGTAAAATTTCCGTTCATAAGTTAATTTTTAAAATATTTGTTTTTATATTAGATATATTAACACAATTTCCGAAAAAATCAAATCTTGATTCTTTTTATCAAAGATTTTTTTTTATTATTTCTAATATGTCTTTTGCGTCTATTTTTCCCTTTGTTTCTTGGATTATTTTACCTAAAATTACATTTATTGCCATTTCCTTGCCTGATTTATAATCCTCTGCCGGTTTTGGATTTTCAGAAATTATTTTTTGAACAATATATTCCGCATCAAACTCATTTTTTTCTGTTTTCGCTTGTTTTAATAATTTCTTTATATCTTTATTATTTTCAATTGATTTTTTTAACAAGGATTTAGCCATTATTTTCGTTATATTCCTGTCTTCTATGGCGTTAACCAACAAGATAATATCTTCTGGGGTTAGATGAATTTCATCTAATCTCTTTTTTTTCAAATAATACATTAGCTCTGTTGAAAATAAATTTGTTAATGTTTTTATTCTGTCTTTTTTGGAAAATTCAAGACATTTGTCAAAAAATTGCGCCAGTTTCACATCCTCAACAATAATAAAGATGTCTTTGTCCGCAATTCCCAATTTATGATATTTTTTAATTTTTTCAATCGGCATTTCTGGAATTAAACTTCTCATTTCCTCTATAAATTTTTCTTCTAATTCTATCTCCGGCAGGTCTGGTTCTGGAAAATATCTATAATCCCCTCCTGATTCCTTATCTCTCATATAGAGAGTTTCCCCAGTATTTTCGTCCCATAAAACTGTTGATTCTTGGGATGGTGGGCCATTTTTCTTCCAATATTTTTTTTGTTTCTCAATTTCAAAAAATAACGCTTTTTCAACCGCCCTAAATGAATTTAGATTTTTAATCTCTGTTCGCGGATATAGTTTTTTTTCTCCCTTTGGACGCAATGATACGCTTGCGTCACACCGCATTTCTCCTTTTTCCATATCAGCGTCAGCAACATTTAAATAACGGACAGTCCTTCTTAAATCTTTTAACAATAATTTTGCCTCTTCTGGGTTAGATATATCTGGTTCTGTAACAATTTCAATTAATGGAATGCCGGCTCTGTTCAAATCAACCATAGTTAAATTTAATTTCTTATTATGAATTAATTTGCCTGCATCTTCTTCTAAATGTAATCTATTAATTCTTATTCCCTTAAATTTGTTGTTAGATAGAATTTCTATATATCCATTTCTTGATAATGGTTCGTCAAATTGAGAAATCTGGTATCCTTTTGGCAAATCAGGATAAAAATAACTCTTTCTGTCCCATTTGCATCGCTTTGGTATCTCGCATCCTATTGATAAAGCTGTAATCAACGCAAAATTAAACGCCTTTCTATTCATTACTGGAAGAGTTCCAACCATACCGAAACATATCGGGCAAATATTTGTATTTGGTTTTCTTTTTTCAAAACAAACCTCGCAGGAGCAAAAAAGTTTTGATTTTGTTTTTAGTTCTATGTGAACCTCTAAGCCAATTACTGGCTCTAATTCATGTTTACTCATATTTTTGGACGATATTTGTGAAAATTTGTTGCTTTTTCAAAACAATAGGCAAGTTTTAAAATCTCGTTCTCTTTTAAATACGGAGCTGATAATTGAATTCCTACAGGCATCTTATTGGCAAATCCTCCTGGAATGCTTATGCTTGGAATTCCAGCTAAAGAAAAAGGAACCGTAAATATATCAGATAGATACATAGATAATGGGTCTTTAAGTTTTTTCCCTATTTTAAACGCTGGAAAAGGCATTGTCGGGGTTAATATATAATCAACCTTTTTAAACGCTTTTTTAAAATCTTCTTTAATCAATGTTCTCACTTTCTGGGCTTTTTTATAATAAGCGTCGTAATATCCGGCAGACAGAGAATAGGTTCCCATTGCTATTCTTCTTTTTGTCTCCGTGTTAAATCCTTTTGCGCGAGAATTTTGATATTTTTCTTGGAGGGTCTCGCTCTTAACAGAGAGCCCATAACGCAAACCGTCTAATCGAGATAGATTTGAACTTGTTTCACTGCTCGTTAAAATATAATAAGCTGGAACAGCGTATTCTGTGTAAGGTAAATTTATTTTTTCAATTTTACACCCTAATTCAATAAATTTTTTGATTGCGTTATCAAGAATTTCTTTTACCTTAGAGTCAAGAGCTGAAGAAAAGTATTCTTTTGGAATACCGATTTTTTTGGATTTTATACTCCCTAAGATTTCTTTTTCATAATCGGGAACTTTTTCAAAAACTGTTGTCGCGTCTTTTTCGTCTTTTCCAGAAATTATACTCAATATGATTGCCAAATCATCAATATGTTTTGCCATTGGCCCAACAGTGTCAAATGAAGAGGCGTAAGCAATAACTCCGTAACGAGAGACCCTTCCATAACTCACTTTTAAACCATTGACCCCGCAAAAAGAAGCTGGACAGCGAATACTTCCTCCAGTGTCTTCTCCCAACGCAAAACTTGCCATATCCATAGCCACTGAAACAGCGGCTCCGCTTGATGAACCTCCTGGAACACAGCTTGTATTCCATGGATTTTTCGTAGAACCGTAATCGGAATTTTCACCAGAACTGCCATGACCGAATGAATCGCAATTCGTCTTCCCTATTAATATCGCGCCAGCATTTCTAAGTTTTTTAACTGAAGTCGCGTCAAAACAAGGAATAAAATTAAACAGCATTTCTGAACCAGCGGTAGTTTTTAACCCCTTAGTCATAATAGTATCCTTAACCGAAAAAACAATTCCTTCAAGAATGCCGATGTTTTTTCCTTTAGAAATTTTTTCGTCTATTTCCTTTGCTTGCCTCAAGGCGTCTTCTTCGCAGACAGCCAAGAAAACATTTAATTTTTTGTTGTAATCTTTTATTCTCTTTAGATAGTATTTAACTAAATCAACGCAACTTATTTCT
This sequence comes from Patescibacteria group bacterium, assembly GCA_034717275.1. Lineage (GTDB taxonomy): Bacteria > Patescibacteriota > Minisyncoccia > Minisyncoccales > JAYELF01 > JAYELF01. Next base: position 218 of record JAYELF010000056.1, on the reverse strand, counting down.
TTTTGAACTAATTTATTGTGAATATCTTTAATTGTCAAATTTGAATTCATTGTTATTTTTGAATTGTTTTAGGGACTATAATATAGCCATCTTTTAAACGAGGAACTAATTTTAACATCTCTTTTTTAGAATTTTTCTGATAATCCTTTTTTATATCTTCTCTAAAAATATTTTGCAGGCCTGTAACCTGATTAGTCGGCTTGACTTTTTTTGTATCT
>JAYELF010000055.1:0-11225 GCA_034717275.1 Patescibacteria group bacterium | reverse complement strand
TCACTTCAAGATCCGAAGTCTTGCGCGCTGTCCAATTACGCTACAGGGGCTTAATTTTATTTATTATTGCAATCCTAAAATAAAATTATTTAAAAACAATGCTTTGCGATATTTATACTGCCTGAACCGGGAAAGAGGGGTTAACAAAGCAATATGCCATAGCAATGGCTATCGCGTCAGCGACATCGTCTGGTTTTGGAATTTCTTTTAAATCAAGCAAAATTTTAACCATTTTCTGTATCTGCTTTTTTTCCGCTTTTCCATAACCGGTTATTGCCATTTTAACCTGAAGAGGCGTAAATTCATAAACAGGAATTCTTTTTTTAGCGGCAGTGAACATAATTACTCCCTTTGCTTGACTTACAGGCATAGCTGTTTTTAAATTCTTAAAAAAATATACATTTTCAATTGCTAAAACCTCTGGATTGTATTTGTTAATTACCTTATTAAGGTCATTGTTGATTTTTTTAAGACGCTCGGTTGTGGGCAAGCAAGAAGCGGTTTCAATTAATCCGTAGCCCAAGCACTTAATTTTATTTTTAGATTTTGAATTTTGATTTTTGTCCACAACCCCAAATCCAGTATTTGCTATTCCAGGGTCAATTCCTATAACTATCATATTTTTAAATTAGAGTAAGTGTCTTGAACTGCTTCATTTTCGTCTAAGGCGTCAAAAAGTTTCTCGCATAATTCTTTTTCTTTTTCGTCTAATTGAATTCCTTCCTTTGCAACCCAGTCCAAGGAGCTGGATTCAATCTTAATTCCTTTATTTTCTAAGCTTTCTTTCAATTTTTCTAAATCTTTTGTTCTAATATAAACATTTAAAATATCGCCGTATTGGCGAATATCTTCTGCTCCGGCTTCAATTATTTCTAATTCTAAATCCTCTTTGTTTATTGTTTGTTGTTTGTTATTTAATTCTATACATCCCTTTCTTTCAAAAAGCCATTTAACAGAGCCCTCTTCAGCTAATTTTCCTTTATTTTCCTTTAAAATTTGCTTTATTTCCACCATAGTTCGTTTTCTATTATCGGTAATTGCTTCAATAATAATTGCAATTCCCTCTGGCCCATACGCTTCAAGGCGAATTTCCTCAAGCTTTGTTTCATCTTCAAGTTCTCCTGTTCCTCGCTTGATAGCTCTTTCAATGTTTTCTTTAGGCATATTTAAAGAACGAGCTTCTTCTATTGCTAATCGTAGCCGAGAATTTATTTTTGGGTCAGCATCCCCTTCTTTAGAGGCAACTGAAATCAACCGAGAAAGTTTTGAAAAAACCTTGCCTCGTTTAGCGTCAGTGATTTGTTTTTTATGTAAAATCGTCTTAGCGTGGGAATGGCCAGACATAATTTATAAATAATTTATAGAAATTAATTTTTTTAACGCAATAAAGGAGATAATATTTTTCTAAAATTGTACTTTAATATTAACCTGAAAATCTATTTTTGTCTAACTATTAGCGCATCATATAAACTGATTGAGCCCATTCTTGACCAAATGTTGATAAATAATCAATAATCATCAATAAATAATCAATAATCATTTATCAATCTTGCAGAGATCGGGTCTCTGTAATTTGTGCAGGTCGGACCTGCCAAGTTTGGAGGGAGAGCGGGTCTCCCCTGATTTATCATTAATCAATTATCAATGATTGATTATCATTTATCAATAATTTCTGGTTGTGTTAGAACAAATTAAGGACGGGTGTTGGTTCTTTTTTTAATGATTAAAAAAAATTTTGCTGAAAATATAGCAAAAATAAGGGCAATCAAAAAAGCAATGAAGCTTTTATTTAGAATTTGTTGGCAAGGGCGCAATTGATTAGAATCCCTTATGGCTGATTTGGCAATAAAAGCTGTATTTTCAAATTTTTCATTGTTTTTCTTATTGAGCTTTTTACTGTTTTTCGCTTTCGGAGTTCCTCCGCAATCTTTGCTTGTCTGCCAATTATCAGAACTATTTCCAAGATTGTATATGTCGGATTTAGACATATTTATTCTTTCCATTGTTTTCTTCGCCTTATTGTCTCCGGCAAACCATTGCGAGGAACAATTTACCTCATCAATCATTTTTCCCTGATTATCAATCAATCTTAGGTGTTCGCCCTTATTGCCTAAATTTCCCTTGTAGATTTGAGAAGACTTTATTTTCGGCAGAGTAGAATCGTCTGTTCTTTCTAAAATAAAAAAACCATATCCAGAAATAGAACCGCTTAATTTAATATTGGGAGAATTCTTAGTTAAAGACAATAATGTCCATCCGTCTAAAGAAATACTTTTATCTGTATTGTTGTATAGCTCAATCCATTCGTCGTTATATGAGTTTTCTGTTCCCATCCATGCGATTTCACTAATAACTATGTTTGGAGAATCTGTTGAGGCGAATGATAATATGGGTGAATATAAAAAAAAGAGAGGCATAAAAACAATTAATAATATTTTATGTCTCATAGGATATTTTAAAAATTAAAGCAAAGATTGTTGTTCGTCTTTAAATTCTAAACAGAGATATTCATAGGCGAGTTTTGTGGCAACTCTTCCTCTAGGCCTCCGTTCAATAAAACCGAGTTGCATCAGATATGGCTCGTAAATGTCTAAAATTGTGTCTTCTTCTTCGGATGATGCGGAAGATATGGCTTGAAGCCCGACTGGCCCGCCATTGAATTTTTTAATAATTGTTTCCAGTATTTGCCTGTCTCCCGCTTCCAGCCCTATTTCGTCAATTTCTAAAAATTCCATAGCTTGTCTGGTTATTGGTTTTGTGATGATTCCTTTTCCTTCTACTTGAGCAAAGTCCCTTATTCTTTTTAACAAACGATTAGCAATTCTGGGAGTAAAACGAGAACATTTAGCAATAATTTTTATTGCTTCTGTTTCAATTTCAATGCCTAAAATTTTAGCTGACCTGATAATAATTTTCTCTATATCGGCTTGATCATAAAGGTTAAGCTGAAATGTTGCTCCAAACCTGTTTCTTAACGGAGAAGAGAGGAGAGCAATTTTGGTTGTTGCCCCTATTAAGGTGAAACGAGGAATATCTATCTCCATAATTCTTGCCATTGGGCCTTTTCCAACAATAATGCTTAACTTAAAATCCTCTATTGCGGGGTAGAGCATTTCTTCGCAGGTTTTATTCAATCTATGTATTTCATCAATAAAAAGAACATCTCCTTCAGAAAGATTTGTTAATATAGAAGCCAAATCACCTGGTTTTTCAATAACAGGGCCTGATGTTACGCGAATTTCAGAGCTCATTTCTTGAGCTGATATATAAGACAAGCTTGTTTTTCCTATTCCTGAATTTCCATATAATAGCAAATGCTCGGGGGTCTCATTTCTTTTTTGCGCCGCCTTAATAATAATCTTGAGATTTTTTTTTATCTTTTCTTGACCAATATATTCTTCCCAACTTCTTGGCCTTAGCGTTGTGTCTAATTTACTGTCTTCAATTTTCTTTTCACTTGACAACTTCATATTAGTTTGTTATAATACTGGCGTTGAGAATAAATAAACTGTCTCTATAAAATAATCCCAGGGCTGGGGGGTCAGGAGTTTTTCTTAGCCGGGTAATTCGGGTTATGCTGAATTATTCCTCGGAAAGATTCTAAGCTTTAGTTTCCCAAGTTAAAGTGCGTTTTATCCCCTAGCCCTGGGATTATTTTATTGGTCCAGTAATTCTCTCAACCTCTTCTATTGTTGTAAGTCCTTGCAAGACCTTTATTAAGCCGTCCTGTCTCATATTTGTCATTTTTCTTTTTGCGGCTTCTTTTCTTATAGAAGCAATTGACGGGCTTTTTATAATAAATCTTTCCATTTCATTATCTATTAAAAAAGATTCAAATATTCCTATTCTTCCATGATAACCGGTAAAATTACAGTTTTTGCATCCTTTGGGTTTAAAAATTTTTAATTTAGGGCTAATTTTAGGAATTTCTATATTTTTTGGAAGTCCTCTTAACCCTTTTTTTATTTTTTTTAAATCTTCGCTACTAGGTTTTTCTAATTGTCCGCATTTTTTACAAATTTTCCTCACTAATCTTTGGGCAATTGCCATATTTATCGCTGGCCCGATGTTTGCAGGGTTGGCTCCTAAACTGATCAAACGGGCTATTGTTCCTGCGGCGTCATTTGTGTGGACAGTAGTCAGAACAAGATGTCCTGTTAAGGCGGCTTGTATGGCAATCTTTACTGTCTCCAAGTCCCTTATTTCTCCGACAAGTATTACATCCGGGTCTTGCCTGACAATTGACCTTAATCCATTGGCAAAATTATAGTTCTCGTCTGGCGCGATTTGCGTTTGAGTAATTCCTTTGATGTGATATTCAATTGGGTCTTCCACTGTAATGACCTTAATTTTTGGATTCTGAATTCTTTTTAAAAAAGCGTAAAGAGTGGTTGTCTTACCTGAACCAGTTGGACCTGTAACGATTATCATTCCGTTTGGCCGCTTTATTTCATTTTTAAAAACTCCTAAAAGGTCTTTTCTTAGTCCCAATCCCTCTATTTCAATTATTTTTTTTGGGTCCAATAATCGCATAACAACAGATTCTCCACGCTCTGTTGGTATAACAGATGTCCTTACTTCTATGGCTCTGTTTGTTATTATAATGCTAAAACGGCCGTCTTGAGGACGGCTTGTAATATTTAATTTAACCTTTGATAATAATTTAATTCGAGAGAGAATACTTTTATAGATTTTTAAATCAATAAATACCGCATCCTCTAATACTCCGTCAACCCTTAAGCGTATTTTTGTTTGTTTTTTCTGTGGCTCAATATGAATGTCAGAAGCTCTTAAATTTATAGACCCAGCCAGTATTGTTTCTAATATTTCGCTTGTTTTTTCAGAAGATATCTTGTTAACCCTTTCTTTCAATTCAAAAATATTTTTAACTTTTGTTTCAATTTTTTTATGAAAAGAATCAGAAATAATGACCTGACCGGTTATTTTTCGCATAATATTTTAAAATAAATTTTTGAAATTATTAGAAACATTAGAAACAATAAATTTACTTTTTCTCTGCTTTTTTTTAAAATATCTAAAAGAGCGCGATAAAAAATATTAATTATTTCAATTTAACCTATATTTTCTTAAAAGTCAATTTTTAAGAAAAATTAAATGCTTAAAAAATATTTAACAAATAACCCTTCACAAACAGAAAAAATCGCCACGCAAATGGGAAAGAAATTTTTAAAAACATCTTTTCCAAAAAAAGCAATTATCCTCGGGCTTGAAGGAGAACTTGGAAGCGGTAAAACCACTTTTTTAAAAGCATTTGCTCGGGGGTTAGGAATTCGAAAAAAAGTTTTAAGCCCAACATTTGTAATAATGAAAAAATTCAAGGTGTCAAAAGGGAAAACATATAGATATTTTTACCACTTTGATTGTTATAGAATTAAAAATTCAAAGGAATTTCAGGCATTGGGATTTAGAGAAATCTTTTCTGACCCAAAAAATATTATTGCTGTTGAGTGGGCAAACAAGATAAAAAAAATTATGCCAAAACATACGATTTGGATGAAATTTGAATTTATAGATGAAAAAAAACGAAATATACTAATCAATAATCATTAATCATTTATCACTAATCACTAATCAGTTGTGCATTATCGGGTTGTGCACAATTGTAGTTGTGCATTATCGGGTTGTGCACAATGTTAATCGCTAATCGCTTGCTCACAATTAATGAATAGATTTTTATTTTTATTCTTTTTTTGTTATGATAACGCAATGACAGAACAAAAAAAGCGTTTAATTATAGTTGACTGCAGTTCGGTTATTTATAGGGCTTATTACGCTTTACCACCTCTAACAAACAAGCAGGGAGAGTTAATAAACGCTGTATATGGTTTTTTTTTGGTGTTTTTGAGAATTTTGAAAGAATTTCATCCATATTATATTGCCCCTGCTTTTGATTTGCCTGGTCCTACATTTCGCCATAAACAATTCAAAGAATATAAGGCAAAAAGGATTGCTGCGCCTCCAGAACTCTACCAGCAAATACCAAAAATAAAAGAGATTTTAAAAAACATTGGTCTTTTAATTTTTGAAAAACAGGGGTTTGAAGCGGATGATTTAATAGCGAGTATTGCCAATTACGCGTCCCAAACGCAGGTTCTCCCAAAAATAGAAACAATAATTTTATCTGGCGATTTTGACCTTCTTCAATTAGTGGACAAGCAAACAAGGGTTTATATGTTAACCAAGGGATTAAAGGCCTCTGAAATTTATGACATTGCAAAAGTAAAAGAGGTTTTTGGCTTTTTCCCAAAGCAGGTTATTGATTTTAAGGCGTTAGCCGGAGACCAATCCGACAATATTCCCGGGGCAACAGGCATTGGCAAGAAAACAGCGCTCAATCTTGTTCAGAAATATGGGAGCGTCTTTAACATTTATGAAGCAATAAAGAAAGGCGAGGCATGGGAAATGAACTCCAAAACTAAAGATATTTTGCTAAAAAACAAAGAGCAAGTTTTTCTTTCTATGAATTTGGCAGAAACCAGGAAAGATGCGTTGTCAGATTTTAATTTTGAAAAATCCAAATTTATTTTAAATAAAGAGCAATTAAAACAAATTTTTGAAAAAAATGAATTGCCGGGTCTTTCAAATAAAATTTAGGAATATATTGGCAGAAAAAATGCAAATAAATTTATCGTTTTAAATAGGGAGTTTTTTTATGAACTTAAGTTTTAATTATATTTTTTCTTCATTAGAAATAACAACAATGCTGGGCATCGCTTTTTTGGGAACGCTGATTATTATAATAATAGGGATTTTTTCTTACAAGAAAGTTAAAAAAATTCAAGAGATAAAAACTATTTTAGAAATAAGGGTAAAAGCGAGAACCAGAGAATTGCAAGAAGTAAACGAAAGCTTGGAAAATAGAATTCAAGAAAGAACAAAAGACTTAGAAGGTTCAAAAATAGCTCTAAGGAATATGTTAAAAGACGCGGAAGAATCTAAAAAAACTGCGGAGGAAGAAGTAGCTAAGACATTGGCTATTATCACAAGTTTCACAGACGGACTTTTGGTTATGGATAAAAATAATCGTTTATTTTTAATCAATCCCGTTGCTGAACATTTTTTTGGATTGAAAAACAAGGATGTGGTGGGAAAATCAATTCTGGAAATGGAATCTATGCCGTCTTTGAAACCGCTAATAGACGTAATAGGAAGAGGTATGAAAGATATTTTTAGAAAAGAATTGATAATTAAAGGAAAACTGGCAATGGAAGTGTCTGTGATTCCCATAATAAGAATAAAAGAAAAGAAGGGAACCCTGATAGCTTTGCATGATATCACAAGAGAAAAAGAGATGAATAAAATGAAAAGCGAGTTTGTTTCTATATCCGCTCATCAGTTGCGGACGCCCCTTTCTATAATAAAATGGGGGTTGTCTATGCTTAACGAGAAAATAGAGCAGAAAGAGCAGAAAGAACTTATTGGAAAAATTTTTAAAACCAACGAAAGAATGATAAGATTGGTTAACGACCTTTTAAATATAGCCAGGATTGAAGAGGGAAGATATATTTACAATCCGGTTTTTACAGATATCCGCAAAATTATCGCGTCTGTGTTGGATTTTTATAGTGGAGAAATAGAAAAAAGAAAAGTTAAAGTTAATTTTCATAAAATTACGGGTAATTTTCCGGGAGTGAAAGTGGATGAGGAAAAAATTGAATTAGCCCTGCAAAATCTTTTAGGGAATGCTATCAAATATTCCAAAGAAGGAGGAATAATAGAGGTTGTTTTAAAACGGCTTGATAAAGATATTGAGGTTTCAATAAAAGATAATGGAATAGGGATTTCAGATGACCAGAAAGAGCGAGTTTTTACAAAATTTTTTCGCGGAGCTAACGCTTTAAGCAAAGAAACAGAAGGGACTGGATTGGGTTTGTTTATTGCTAAGAACATTATTAACGCTCATGACGGCAAGATTTGGTTTGAATCAAAAAAAGGAGAAGGAAGCACTTTTTACTTTACCTTGCCAATTGAAGAAGATGTTACTGAATTTTTTAGAAAATTTTGATTTTTCTTTACAAAGAATTTAAGAAGAGTAAAATATTTATAAATAAATAAAAATTACTAAACCTGATTAAAGGCAATGCGCCAAAGATGCCTGATAATTATTAACAGAGTAAAGGTCGAACAATTTTAAAAACGATTTTTTAAAAAAAATACACAAAATTATGGGTGTTGGTTTAATTTCAACATTTGGCTGGGGAATAAGCGCTTTAATCTCCTTAATAGTAGCTATTGTTTTTACTTTTGCTTATTTAAGAGAAAAAGAAAAAGGTTTAAAATATTTTGCTCAATATATCTGGGCTAGGTTTGCTTTTTTTATATTTATCGCGTTGGCTCTGCCGATTTATCTATTAACCAAGAGTGAATTAATATCTGGAATATTTATTTCTTTATGGTGGACAGCGATATTTATTTCTTTTATTCCATTAGTGTTTCTGTATTGTAATTTTAGAGACAAGGAAATCCAAAAATACTTATTAAGCGCGGTTATTGCTATAGTTGTTATCGCTGTTTCTTATGTCTGGATTGAATTTTCTCCGGCAGTATATTCTACTGAAACAGAAATAATATCTCAACCAGTCCCTAATCTTGTTAGCGCTTACTTGTATCCCTTTCCAAAATTAATGCTTTTAACTCTTCTAATGTTTTTATTTTGGGGAACAGGAGCAAAAACAGCCGGCAACGTAAAAACTCGCTCTTTATTGTTTGGTTTTGGCTTTTTAATGATTGCCACAACCATACTTATGGTTAGCTTAATTCCTCCTTTTTGGAATGGAGCTTATTGTTGTATAGGAGATATTTTGTTATTATTAGGAATAATGGCAAAGCCCAAGAAAGTTCAAGAACAGGAACAATAATTCGGGAAAATTATTGAAATAATAATATTATGGCTAAAAAAATTTTAATCATTGAAGATGAAGACCTGCTTTTAAATATTTTAGAGAAAAAACTTTCTAACAAAGGATACAAGGTATCTGTTGCTGTGGACGGAGAAGAGGGTCTTGAAAAAATAAGAAAAGTTTTGCCAGATCTAATTTTGCTTGATATTTTAATGCCCAAAAAAGATGGATTTGAGGTGTTAGATGAAATGAGAAGAGATGAGACGATTAAAGATATTCCAGTAATTATTATTTCTAATTCTGGACAGTATGTAGAAATAGAAAGAATTAAAAAAATGGGCGTAAAGGATTGGCTGGTTAAAACGGATTTTAATCCAGAAAATGTTATCAACAAAGTAGAAAAACAAATCGGACAAGCGTAAAAATAGACATTTAATAATCATTTTTATTAAATTATGAAAAAAACCATTCTTATTGTGGAAGATGACAAATTTTTAAGAGAGTTAATGGTGGGAAAATTAAAAGAGGAAGATTATTGTGTTATAGAAGCGATAGACGGAGAAAAAGGCATAAAGAAAATTGAAAAAGAGAAACCAGATTTAGTTTTATTAGATTTAATCTTGCCGGGAATAGATGGGTTTGAGGTTTTATCTAAAGTGAAAGAAAATCCTTCTATATCTTCTATTCCAATTATTATTCTTTCCAATCTTGGGCAAAAAGACGAGGTGGAAAAAGGATTGTCTCTTGGGGCGGTTGATTATCTGATTAAAGCTCATTTTACTCCCGGAGAAATTATGGATAAACTCAAGAACCATCTAAGATAACTCATCATATGCCGAATTGCAGGCATTAGGAATATCTATTTTAATATATTCGCAGGAGACAGAGATGTCTCTGTTTAAGCATTTTTTGAATTTATCTAATAAGTTATTTATATTTGTTTATGTTGTTTTTTCTTTTTGGAAAAGATGATTATCAATCTAAAAAGAAATTAAGAGAAATAATTGAAAATTATGAAAAAATTCATAAGAGTGGTTTGAATTTAAATTATTTTGAAGGAAAGGATTTAAGTTTTCAAAAATTTAAGGATAGTTTCCATCAAAGCTCAATGTTTAGGGAAAAAAAATTAATTGTTCTAAAAAATATTTTTTCCAATCAGGAATTCAAAGAAAAATTCATAGAAAATTATAGCAATTTTTCAAATTCAAAAGATTTGATTTTATTTTATGAAGGAAAAGATGTCCTAAAAGGGGATGTTTTTTATAAATTTTTAAAAAAGAACGCTAAAAATCAAGAATTTAAATTATTAAGCGGACAAAAACTTATTAATTGGGTGGACAAGGAATTTCAGAAATATGGAATAAAAATTACTCATTCAGCTAAAGAGGAATTTATCAAGCGAGTTGGCAATAATCTTTGGCAGACGTCTAATGAAATAAAAAAATTAGCAAGTTATAAAAAAAATCGCCTTGTTGAGATAGGCGACATTAAACTTTTAATTAATGAAAAGATTGAAACAAACATTTTCAAAACTATTGATTGTCTTGCGATAAAGAATAGAAAAGACGCTATTCTTTTACTTCGCAAGCATTTAGAAAGCGGAGATGCTCCTGTATATCTTTTATCAATGATTGCGTTTCAGTTCCGTAATTTATTGATAATAAAATCTTCTCAATTTACGGGGTTTCAGGATACGCAAACCCTAAGCAGGCGTTCGGGAATTCATCCGTTTGTTATTAGAAAAAGCTTATCTCAAGCAAGAGGTTTTTCTTTTGAAGAATTAAAAAAAATATTCAAAAAGATTTTTAAAACAGATATTGGCATAAAAACAGGACAAATCAAGGCGGAAATAGCCCTTGATTCACTTATCATAGAAATATAATTTGAAAATTATTGGCTTGATTTTCTATTAATTAGATTAGCAATTCGTGATTTTTTTCTGCCAGCGGTATTTTTTTTAATTATTCCCTTTTTGGCTGATTTGTCCACTGTCTTATATATTTTAGGCAAAATATCTTTTACCTCTTTTATTTTTTTTTGAGAAATTAAAAGCATTGCTTCTTTTTCAAGGCTTTTTATTTTTCTTTTATATCCTAAATTTCTTTTCTTTCTTTTACTGTTTTGTCTAACAGCTTTTTTCGCTGATTTTGTGATTGGCATATTTTTGTTTTATTATATATTTTTTTTGCGTCTAATGCAATGTTTCAGTATAATAAAGTTATGATTGCTTTTTTAAATGGAAAAATTATCATAAAAAAGGAAAAATTTGTTGTCTTGGATGTTAACGGAGTTGGCTATAAGGTTTTTTTATCTAAAAAAACATTATCTAAACTACCAGAAATCAACGAAAATATCAAGTTTTTT
>JAYELF010000054.1:0-2210 GCA_034717275.1 Patescibacteria group bacterium | reverse complement strand
AAAAAATTATGAAATCTTACGAACTCACATATTTGATATCTTCTAATATTTCTGAAGACGAGGCAAAAATTGTTCAGGAAAAAGTTAATACCCTTGTCCAAGAACAAGGAGGAACGCCAAAAAAGCAAGAAATCGCGAAAGAAACAACTAAAATAAAATTGGGTTATCCAATAGAAAAGGAAAATATTGCCTATTTAATTAGCTTGTATTTTGATATAGAGCCAGAAAAAATCATTATCATTAAACAGGCGTTAAAAGAAGAGCCGTCTATTCTTCGCCATTTAATTTTAAATGAAAAACCTATTCGGAAAACAAAGAAAAAAATTCGGAAGATATTAACTGCTCCAACAAAAGAATCTGAAAAATCAAAAAAGAATAAAGTCGAATTAAAAGAAATTGAAAAAAAATTAGATGAAATATTAAAATAGTAAATATGAATTTAAATAAAGCTTTTGTATTGGGAAACCTTACAGCTGACCCCCAGGTCAGAGCATTGCCTTCTGGCCAAAATGTCGCGTCTTTTAGTGTTGCCACTAACCGATTTTTCACCGATAAAACTGGAGAAAAAAAACAACAAGCAGAGTTCCACAATATTGTTGCATTCGGAAAATTAGCCGACATTGCCTCTAGATATTTAAACAAAGGAGGTTTAGTTCTAATTGAAGGACGAATTCAAACAAGGTCGTGGGATGACGCGTCAACAGGAAATAAGCGCTATAAAACAGAAATCATTGCCGAACGCCTTCAATTGGGACCAAGAATTAGCAATAATACAGACACAAGCCAAGAAGCCGAGAAAGAGAAAAGCGAGGAACAAGAGAATATTCCAATAATAGAAGAAGGGGGCGAAGAAATAGATGTTAAGGATATCCCGTTTTAAATAAAAAAAATAAAGAAATTTATGAATTGTTATTTTTGCCAACGAAATATTAAAGAAATTGATTATAAAAACACGCAATTGCTTCATCGATTTCTTTCTGGTTTAGGAAAAATCAGAGCAAGAAAAAAAACAGGCGTTTGCTCTAAACATCAAAAAATGTTAAGTAGGTCAATAAAAAGGGCAAGGCACTTTGGTCTGTTGTCATATACAAGCAAATAAAACAAACATAAACAAATAAATATTAAAAAACAGCTAATAGCTGTTTTTTTATTTATTATCTTATATTTTTACTTTTATATTAATTCTCTTATCTCTTTTTCTAATTTATTTGCTATAACTGGATTGTCTTTCAAAAATGTTTTTACTCCTTCTGTCCCCTGCCCTAATTTTTCATCCTGATACTGAAACCAACTTCCGGTCCTTTTAATCAGGTCAAGTTTTATCGCCGCATTCAAAACATCTCCAAAATGAGAAATACCCTCATTATAATAAATATCAAATTCTGCAGTCCTAAACGGAGGAGCGACTTTGTTTTTAACTATTTTCGCCTTAATTCTTGAACCAATAATTTCATCTTTGCTTTTTATCTGGGCAATTCTCCTTAAATCAATTCTAACAGAGCTGTAAAATTTCAGAGCCAATCCGCCGGGAGTTGTTTCCGGGTTGCCCCACATAATTCCAATTTTCATTCTGGTTTGATTTAAAAAAATAACGCAGGTTCTTTTTTTAGCAATGATTGATGATAATTTTCTAAGCCCCTGACTCATTAAACGCGCCTGAAGTCCAATATGAGTATCTCCAATATCTCCGGCAATTTCCGTCTTTGGAGCCAATGCGGCAACAGAATCAATCACAACAACGTCTATTTTACCTGAACTGACCAATGTTTCAACGATTTGAAGCGCCTCCTCGCCTGAATCTGGCTGGGAGATTAAAAGGTCGTTAACTCTAACACCAATTTTTCTGGAATAATCCGGGTCAAGCGCGTGTTCCACATCAATAAACGCGCCCACTCCCCCCATTTTTTGAGTTTCTGATAAAATGTGAAGCGCTAATGTTGTTTTTCCGGTTGATTCAGGTCCAAATATCTCAACTACTCTGCCTTTTGGCACACCCTTAATTCCAAGCGCCAAATCAAGAGAAATTGAGCCAGTTGAAACAGCATCTATATCAACCGCTTCTACATCGCTCAATTTCATAATTGATCCCTCTCCAAACTGTTTTTTAATCTCCTCTATAGTATCCTGAATATCTTTTTTAGAATTATCTTTTTTCAATTTGTCTTTTTTCAATTTGTCTTTTTTCAATTTGTCTTTTTTTTCAATTTTTT
>JAYELF010000053.1:0-2217 GCA_034717275.1 Patescibacteria group bacterium | reverse complement strand
GAGAAATTTTTTGGAAGACAAAAATTTTTTGGAAGTTGATACACCTCTTCTAACAAAATCTACTCCAGAAGGAGCAAGAGATTTTTTGGTTCCGTCCCGTCTTCAAAAAGGAAATTTTTATGCTTTGCCCCAAAGCCCTCAACAGTATAAACAACTTCTAATGGTTGCGGGAGTAGAGAAATATTTTCAAATAGCCAAATGTCTTAGAGACGAGGACCCAAGAGCTGACAGGCAAGCCGAACACACTCAATTAGATGTAGAAATGGCATTTACAGAGCAAAAAGAAATTTTGGATTTAGTGGAAAAATTATATATAAAAATAGTAAAAGAAATGTTCCCTGAAAAGAGAATTTTAAAAATTCCGTTTCCGCGATTAAAATATAAGGATGTGATGGAAAAATATCATTCTGATAAGCCGGATATGCGAAAAAACAAATCAAATCCAGATGAACTGGCTTTTTGCTTTATTGTAGATTTTCCGATGTTTGAATGGCATAAGGAGGAAAAAAAATGGGGACCAATGCATCATCCGTTTACAAAAACACAGACGCAAGACATAAAAGAAATAAAGAAAAACCCGGGGAAAGTCCTTGCTCATCAATATGACTTTGTTTTAAATGGGAACGAAATTGGAGGAGGAAGCATAAGAAATACGGATTTAGACATTTTAACAGCGATTTTTGGAATTTTAGGGCATTCATTAGCAGAGGTTAAGAAACAATTTGGACATTATTTTAAGGCGTTTGGATACGGCGTACCTCCTCACGGCGGGATTGCTATGGGAATAGACAGGTTTTTATCAATAATATTAAACGAGCCCAATATCCGTGAAGTAATTGCTTTTCCAAAAACAGGAGATAGCCGAGATTTAATGATGGATGTTCCGTCTGAAGTGTCAGCGCAACAATTAAAGGAATTGCGCATTAAATTGACGAAAAAATAATTTTCAGAAAATTATTTTAATATTTTAAAAACATTATTTTATAAATGTCTAAAAATATAAAAAATTTTGCTTTGGGTCTAATTTTTTGTTTTATTTTTTTTGGTTTTTTGAATTTATTTGACGAAAAAATAAGACAGGGTTTTTTTTGTGATAAAAACAGCATAAAGACAGCGTCAATACAAGGGAAAATTATAAGAGAAAATCAGAAAGAATTTGTTGAGAGAAAAAAAGAAAATCTTAATATAGAGGCAAGGGGAGCTATTTCAGTTTTTGAGAATAAAAATGGAACTAAAAAAATTCTTTTTCAGAAAAATGAAGAAAATAAATTTCCAATCGCCAGTATAACAAAATTAATGACAGCGTATGTTGTTTTAAATAATTATTGTTTAGAAGATTCTGTTAAAATATCAAATAACGCTATTGATAAAGAGGGACGCAATAAACATTTAAAACAAGGACAGATTTTAAGCGTAAAAGATTTGCTTTATCCGCTTCTTGTAGAATCAAATAACGGAGCCGCTTACGCTTTGGCTGATTCCAACGGGTTGAGAGAGAAAGAATTTGTAAATCTAATGAATTATACCGCTCAAAAAACAGGGCTTAATAATACCTATTTTTTTAATTCAACAGGATTAGACCTTGATAAAAATAAAGGGAATAAAGTCCCTGTAAATTATTCAACTTGCAATGATTTAGCAAAATTTATTTCTCATCTGTTAAATCAGAAATCAAAAAACAATGAAATAATTTGGGATATTGCTTCTATGCCAAGCGTTAATTTTGCTGATTTTAAATTGATAAATACAAATAAATTTTTAGGAGGACAGCTAAACTGGCAAAAAGAAATTATAGGAGGAAAAACAGGTTTTACTTATAGAGCCAAAGAATGTTTTATTTTGGTTGTGGAAACACCAGACCATAAAGGGTTTTTTATAAATATTATATTGGGCGCAAAGGACAGGTTCAAAGAAATGGAAAAACTTGTTGACTATGACCTTCTTGTCTATAAAAAACAATAATTTAATATGCCTTATTATATAACCCCGGAAACAAGCTTTGACGTTATTAAGATTTTTGTTTTTGGAGTTTTAGCTTTTATTTTTGCTTTCTGGCTTGCTCCTATGCTAATTTCTTTTTTATATAAACATAAGATGTGGCGAAAAAAGGTAAGAGATAAAACAATAGATGGAAAGGAATTATATTTTTTTAAAAAATTTCATAGCCATGGCGAAATTCATACCCCGAGATTTGGCGGAGTTTTAATTTGGACAATT
>JAYELF010000052.1:0-2237 GCA_034717275.1 Patescibacteria group bacterium | reverse complement strand
ATTATTGATTATTGATAATTGATAATTGATGATTGATAATTGATGAAGTTTACAGAGACCCGATCTCTGCAAGATTGATGATTGATTATTGATAATTGATAAATCAGGGGAGACCCGCTCTCCCTCCAAACTTGGCAGAAACTTGGCAGGTCCGACCTGCACAAATTACAGAGACCCGATCTCTGCAAGATCCATGATTGATAAGTGATTAATGATTAGTGATTAATTTCTGCTTTTTGAGTTCTTGGTGAACGATTTTTCGGTCGTTCCATGGAATTTTTTTGCCTTTTTCTACGCACATCCAGGGTTCTGAACCCTTGCCTGTAATTATTACAATATCATTGGGTTGAGCTAACTCAAGAGCTTTCTTAATCGCGTTTCTTCTGTCCAGAATCTCATAAAAATTGGAAATTGGAAATTGCCCGCCTGCGTCGTTATGCAGGGCATTGCGGGCAGAGAAATTGAAAATTCCAGATTTTATTCCAGATAAAATCTTACTTGGGTTTTCATCATATGGGTCCTCATTGGTAATAATTATTTTGTCGCAATGTTTAGCTGCTATTTCTCCAAAAACAGGTCTTTTCCATTTATCTCGACCCCCTCCGCAAGCGCCTAAAACACATATCATATTTGGTTTTTGTATTTTAGTATTTGAAATTTGTTTCAAGTTTTGAGTTTTGAATTTTGATTTTTTAATAGCTTGATAAACTTTTTCTAAACTATCCGGCGTATGCGCGTAATCAACAATTATCTCAAACGGTTTATCAGCGATAACTTCCATTCTTCCTGGAATTACTTTTACTTTTTCTAACGCTTTTTTACAAATTTTCAAACTAACACCTTGAGATAATCCAACACAAACTGCTGCCAAAGAATTGTAAATATTAAATTTTCCCAATAGATTGAGGTGAAACAGTGTTCCGCAAACCTCAAAATTAACTCCGCTTGCTTTTGTCTTTATATTTTCCGCTTTTAAATTTTTTGAGCTTTGGGCTCTTGTCTTGCGTTTTTCAATTGTATAACAATACTTTTCTTTTGCGGGAATTTTTAAAAAATATTCAGCGCTTTTGTCGTCTAAATTAATAATATGGAGGTTACTAGCGCATTTAAAAAGTTTTAACTTTTCTTGCCGATATTTTTCAAATCCCTTATGCGCTTCTATGTGTTCTGGACTTAAATTTGTAAAAACAGCCACGTCAAAATGAATAAACCTGTGCCTATATTGCTTAATCCCTTCAGAGGTTACTTCTATAAGCGCGTATTCGCAACCAGCCCTTACTGCCTGTTTTAAAAACTTTTGCAATCTAAATCTGCCGGGCATAGTCATTTTAAAATCATTAATCCACTCTTTTCCGTTGATTTTAAATTTAATAGATGATATGGACGCAACTTTGTATCCTGCCCCTTCTAAAATTTTCGTTGACAAACTCACTACTGTTGATTTTCCATTTGTCCCGGTTATTCCAACAACTTTTAGTTTTTGAGATGGAAATCCATAAAAAACCGCCCCAAAAAAGGCAAGCAAAAAATAATACTGATTTAAAAAAAATCGGGGAATAAGTTTTTTAAGCCATTTCTTTATCATTATTTTGGTTTTTGCCCTAAGATTTTTAGAGATTCCTTAATTCTTTCTTCCGATGTTTTCAGGTCTTTTGATATGCCTGACAATGCTTGTTTGGCTATTTTTTGGGGAAAACCAAGCGCGATTAGGGCGCTTAAAGCCTCGTCTTCATTAGAAGATTTCTTTACTTTTAATTCTTTTATTTTCCCTGAAAGCTCTAAGATAATAGTCATAGCTTTTTTCCTTCCAATACCGGGAATTTCTTGAAATATTTTTTCATCTTGTTCTAAAATTTTTTCTTGGATTTTTCTAAGCGGGCCCAAACAAGAAATTTCTAAAGCCGCTTTTGGACCTACTCCTGAAATTTTTTCCAATGTTTCAAAAAATTCAAATTCTTCATAATCCAAAAAACCATAAATACTAATTGAATTTTCTCTAACGATTGAAGAACAAAAAAACTTGATATTTTCGTTGATTTCTGGTAGTTTAGATAATGTTTTTTTAGATAAAAAAACCTTATAGCCAACTCCGTTAACATCCAAGACAACAAATTTTTCCTTTTTTATGATAATTTTTCCCTTTAAAAAAGCAATCATAACTTTATTATACTGAAAGATTGCATTAGACGCAAAAAAAATATATAATAAAACAAAAATATGCCAATCACAAAATCAGC
>JAYELF010000051.1:0-2253 GCA_034717275.1 Patescibacteria group bacterium | reverse complement strand
AATTAAAAAAGAGGTGTAAGAATGGGAAAGATTATTGTTGTGAAGAAGGAAAGAGATAAATACAGAAAAAATTTGCAGAATTTCAAAATTATTAAATGTTTTAAAACAAAAACCCAAAAAGACAGGTCTTTTTGGGATATTAAAAAAAGGGGTAGGTAATAACTACTCCTTTATCTTTTCTATAATCTTTTTAAAAATTTCTGGTTTATTTTCCGCTAAATCAGCTAAAATCTTTCTGTCTAATTCAATTTTGTTTTTTTTAAGCAAATTAATAAATTTACTATAGGTTAATCCAAGCTCGCGACAGGCGGCATTGATTTTAACCTGCCAAAGCTGGCGAAAATCTCTTTTTTTTCTCCTTCTATCTCTGTAGGCATGCGTCCAAGCGTGAAACAAGGCTTCTTTCGCGGCCTTATATTTTGATTTTCTTCCCCATCGGAAACCTTTTGTATGTTTCAAGATGTTTTTTCTTCTTTTGTGAGCTATTGTTCCTCTTTTTACCCTTGTCATAATATATTTTTTTTAGGATAGGTATTTTCTTATTTTTTTTGATTCTGGTTTTGACAGTTCCACGAATTTTCGCGTTCTTCTTTTTGTTTGACCAGATTTTTTTGCTCGGTAATGGCTTAATCCGGTTGCTCTCCTTAAAATTTTCCCAGTTTTCGTAAGCTTAAATCTTTTGGTAATTGATTTCCGAGTTTTTATTTTTGCCATATTATTGTTTTGATATAAGTATTGTTAATCCCCTTGGCTCTCTTTTTAATTCCTTTTCAACTTTAAATGAAATAATTTCTCCCAAATTTTCAAGGAATTTATTCATTTTTTCTTTAGCGAAATTGGTTAACGCTTTTTGCCTTCCCCTTAATTGTAATTCTATTCTCACCTTATTTCCCTGTTCTAAGAAATTTTTGGCTAAGTTTGCTCTTGTTTCCAAATCGTGAACAGAAATATTAAAACTTAATCTTATTTTCTTAAGTTCTCCTTGAGGCTTGCGTATTTTTGTTTTTTTCTTTTGAATATAAAGATATTTCCCATAATCCATTATCTTGCAAACAGGCGGTTCTACTTTTTCGGTTATTTGAATTAAATCTAAATTACGCTCTCTGCTAATTTGAAGCGCTTTCTCTAATGATATAACCCCTAACTGTTTTTCTGTTTCATCAATTACCCTTACCTGCGGGGATCTTATTTGATTGTTGGTTAATTTTTTTTTAATCAAGGTGGAGATGGGGGCATTGAAGCCCCGTCCAAAAATTTTATTAAAATATATCTACGGGTTTAGTTTATTTTAAAATTCAAAATATCAGATAAAAAATAGACAAAATCCCGATATTTTTAGTCCTTTTTTTTAAACAATTGTATTGGACAGATAACAATTGTCTGTCTCGAAAATATAACACCGAATTCTGCTATCGAGAATTACAAAATTAGATGGCTTACAGATTAAGCGTAAGCAAGAGCCGGCTGTTTAGCCGTAAATAAGTTAGCACTTATTTTTTCCTAAAAGTTTAATCAGATTTTAGGATACTGAACCTGCGTATTTTAATAAATATTTCTGTCGAGTCCTTTCATCCCCGCATTTGTTGTTGGCAGGAAATTTTAATTTTTAAGCTAAAAATTTTAACAAACTCAAAATTTGAATATCTTAAATCTAAAAAAGTTTTGAATTTATTTAGAATTTATATTTTAAAGCTTTCCGCATTTCTCTTTCAATATCCTGTTTTTTAATTTTTTCTCTCTTATCAAATTTTTTCTTTCCACGCCCAACAGCAAACTCAATCTTAATATTTCTTTTATCAGTATATACTTTTAACGGGATTAAAGTCAAGCCTTTTTGTTTTGATTTTCCAATTAGATGTTTTATTTCCGATTTTTTTAAGAGTAATTTCCTTGTTTTTATTGGTTCGTATTCTGCTGGGACATTTTTGGGCTGATATGGAGGAATAGAGGCGTTGATTAAAAAAACTTCTTCGTTTTTTAAAATAACAAAAGAAGACACCAAGCTCATTCTTCCAGCTCTTATGGATTTTACTTCATTTCCCGTAAGGACTATTCCTGCTTCAAATTTTTCCAAAATTTCATAGTCAAAATACGCCTTTTTATTTTTTGCGAGAATTTTCATTATTTTCATTTTATCATAATTATTCTTTTTAAGAAATAAAAAATTGTTAGTTATTTGATAATTTTTTAATTTTTTCTTTGATTTTTGGTCAATATAGAGTAAAATAAAAGCAATAGATTTTATGTTGAGAA
>JAYELF010000050.1:0-11807 GCA_034717275.1 Patescibacteria group bacterium | reverse complement strand
TAAAAAACCTTATTTATCTTTTTATAAATTTTGTTCTGATTGGCAATTTTGCTATTGCTTTTGCAAATGCCTCTCTGGCTACATCCTCTTTAATTCCTTCTATTTCAAAGAGAATTCTGCCTGGTTTTACAGGAAAAACATAATGGTCAACGCTTCCTTTCCCTGAACCCATGGGCATCTCATTTCCTTTTTTAGTCACTGGCTTGTCTGGAAAAATTCTAATCCAGAGTTTTCCTCCCTTTCTCAAATATCTAATAATTGCTCTCCTGGCAGCTTCTATCTGTCTTGATGTAATCCACTTGCTATCCAACGCTTTTAAACCATAACTTCCGAAAATAAGAGTTGTTCCTCTATGAGCAGTTCCTCCATCGCGTCTGCGTCCCTTATGCCATTTCCGATGTTTAACTTTTTTTGGCATTAATATAGCCATATATATCAGCAAACAAAGAACAATTAACAATAAACAAAAACTATATATCTTTTATTGTTTATTACCCATTGATTTGTTTGCCATCTATTATCCTTTTATTTATTTTTTTCTTTATTTATCTTTTTATTGTTTTTTGTTCCTTGTTCATTGTTTGTTTCTCAAATTTTTTTCCTTTATATATCCAAACTTTTATTCCTGTCACTCCATAAGAACAAAAAGCCTCCTTTTGAGCATAATCTATTTCTGCTCTTAACACTTGCCTGGGGAGGTTTCCTTTTGACAACCATTCACGACGAGAAATTTGAGCTCCGTTCAATCTTCCAGATACCTCAATCCTCGCTCCTTTTACTGTATTTGAAGTCATTATTTTATCTAAGGACTTCTTCATTACCCTGCGAAACGGCATTCTTTTTTCTATTTGCGAAGCAATCCATTGTCCTGAAATACTTGCTTGCGCCCAAGGATCTTTGACCTCCTTAATCTCAATTTTAACCTCTTTTTTTCTCTTGCCTTTCAATATCTGTTTTTCTATTTCTTTTTTCATATCATCTACCCCAGCTCCGCCTCTGCCGATAAGAAGTCCTGGCCTTGCTGTATTAATAATTATATTAACTTGATTAGGAGACCTTTCTATCTCAATATTTTGAACAGCCGCTTCTTTCAATCTTTTTTTTAAAAATTCTCTAATTCTAAAATCCTCTTCCAAATATTTTGGAAGTTCCTTTTCGTTAAACCAACGAGAGTCCCAGTCAGACCACTCTTTTAATCTAAATGCTTTTGGATGAACTTTATGAGACATAGTTTATTATTTATTACTTAAAACGCTTTTCTTCTAAATATTCTCTTAACTCCTCTTTCGACTTTAGGGATTTGTTTCTTATTTTCTGTTTTCAATTTTGGATATTCAAATTTAATTTTTTTCTTTTTACCTTCAATTTTCTGAGGTTTTGATTTTTCTTTTTCTTTTTCTTTCATCTTAGAATCTCCCTTTATTCTTTGCTTCTTTTCTTGGGCCTGGCTTAATACTAATGTTATTTTGGAAGTTCTCTTTTTAATCCCTGAAACCGCGCCTCTGGCTCGCGGCATCCATCTTTTATATTTTGGTCCTTCGTCAACTGTAATTTTTGATACATAAAGAATTGCTTCATCCTCAACCTTAAAATCATTTTTTGCGTTGGCAATAGCTGAATTTAGAAGTTTAGCCATTGGGTCGGTAGATTTTTTAAAAGTAAATTGTAAAATTGCTCGAGCGGATTCAACCGACTTGCCTCGAATTAAATCAGCCACTAAACGAACTTTCCTTGGGCTTGTTCTTAAATAATTTAATTTTGCGCTAATTGTCTTCATAAATATTATTTTTCTTTTTGGTCTTTCTGCGCGCTAACCTGTTTCTTTTCAGATTCTCTTTGTGCTTTACCGCCATGCTTTACAAATTTTGTTGTTGGAGCGAACTCGCCTAATTTGTGCCCAACCATATCCTCAACAACTTGGACGGGAGTATGCTCTTTGCCATTATGAACTCCAAAAATAAATCCTATCATCTCTGGCGTAATTGTAGATGCCCTTGACCATGTTTTTATAATAATCTTGCTGTGTGGAGCAATATTTTTAATCTTTTTCAACAGTTTTTCGCTTGTAAACGGACCTTTTTTTAAACTTCTTGCCATAAATTAATAATTAATGATTATTGATAATTGATAAATGATTAATGATGAATGATGAATGATAATTGATAAATGATAAATGATACCTTTGGTTTTTATTTATTCTTTCTTCTCTTTATTATATATTTATTTGTGTGTTTCCTACTTCTGGTTTTCACTCCTCTCGCAAGTTTTCCCCATGGCGTTTTAGGACAAGGCATTCCTATCGGAGCTTTTCCCTCTCCTCCTCCATGCGGATGGTCGCAGGGATTCATAGCCGAACCTCTTACGGTTGGCCTTATTCCTTTATGCCTAGACCTTCCGGCTTTGCCTAATTTAGCATATCTGTGTTCAGGACGAGATACGGCTCCTATTGACGCAAAACATTCTTGTAAAACTTTTCTGGTTTCAGACGACGGAAAAATAATATGCGTAAATTTTCCCTCATGCGCTAAAACTTTTGCCGAAGTTCCAGCTGACTTTACTATTTTTCCACCCCTTTCAGGTTCAAGCTCAACGTTATAAACCAATGAGCCTACTGGTATGTTTTTCAATTTCATTCTATTTCCTGTTTTAATAGGACATTTTTCAAGACAAATCACATTATCTCCAACCTTTATGTTCTGCGGCGCAATTCTATACCTTTTTTCACCGTCTTCATATTCTAAAAGAATAATAAAAGTTGTTCTATAAGGGTCATACTCTAAAGCAATAATTTTTGCTGGAATATTTATTTTCTCTTCTCCAAAATCAATAATTCTATAAATCCTTTTTACTCCGCCTCCTTTATGACGAACAGTTATTCTTCCTGTCTTAGCTCTTCCAGCTCTTTTTTTTAAAACCTTAAGCAAGCTCTTTTGCGGCTTTTTTTTAGTTAACAAGGAAAAATCCTCTTTTGTCATTCCTCTTCTTGATGGAGTTGTTGGACGATGATATTTCATAATTTATAAAAATTTAGGTTTCATTTTCTTTGTTTATCTCGGCATAACTTCAATTTTTTGTCCTTTTTCAATCTTGATAATCGCTTTCTTAAAACCTTTTTTCCAACCCAGAGTTTTTCCCATCTTTCTTCTTTTTCTGTGAACATTTATAATTTTAACATTTAAAACATTAATCCCATAAAGGGCTTCAATCGCTTTCTTGACTTCAATCTTATTAGCCTGATTATAAATTTTAAAAATATATTGATTTACTTCTATTAATTCACTTGCTTTTTCAGTGATATGCGGGCTTTTTAAAATTTGATAGGGTAATGTGGATATTACTCGCCTTGCCTTTGGAACAATTGTTTTCTTTTTCAAATCCTTAGGCGCTTTTTTTATTTTTTTTGTTTCAATCTTTGGCTTATTTCCTTTTTCTTTTTGTTTTTTGCTTATTTTTACGTCTTTTTTGGATTCTTTCTTTTCTTTTATTTTATTTTTTTTTGAAATATTAAACAAAGCCATAAATTATTTTTTATTTTAAAAATGTTTCTTTTACTGATTCTATGCCTTGCTCTGAAATTATTAAATACTTAAAAGAGAGCAGGTCTAAGGCGTTTATATCCTTTGTTTGAATGGTTTTAGTTCTTGGGATGTTTCGAGACGATAAAATAACATTTTTATCCAATGTTTGCAATGCGATTAAACTGCTTTCATTCTTTGACGAAAATTTATTTAAAATTTCTTTCATTGATTTTGTTTTAATTTTTCCTAAATCAATATTGTCTAAAACAAACAATGAATCATCTCGCGCCTTGCTTGATAAAATCTGAAAAAGAGCTGTTCTTTTCATTTTCTTGGGAATTTTTTTCTTAAAAACTTTTTTGTTGGTCGGGCCAAAAGTTACTCCGCCTCCGCGCCAAATTGGAGAACGACTTGAACCGTGCCTTGCTCTTCCTGTCCCTTTTTGTCTCCATGGTTTTTTTCCGCCGCCACTAACCTCGCTCCTGTCTTTGGTGTGAGCGATAACCCGTCTTTTGTTCGCCATTTGAGAAATAACAACCTGATGGACTAAATTAGAATTAAGCTTTAAACCAAAAATCTCTTTAGGCAATTCAATTTCTCCTTTTTTTTCTCCTTTTTGATTGTAAACCGCTGTTTTCATAAATTAATTATAGATTGTACACTCTCAACGCTATAACATCACCAACAGAATAATTGATTATTGATAAATGATAATTGATTATTTGGGGGAGAGCGGGTCTCCCTTGGGGGAGAGCGGGTCTCCCTTGGGGGAGAGCGGGTCTCCCTTGGGGGAGAGCGGGTCTCCCTTGGGGGTCTCCCTTGGGGATTAATGATTAATGATTAATGATTATTTTATCCTCTGATTTCAACAAGCGTTTTCTTTCCTCCTGGTATCGCTCCCTTGACAGCAAGCAAATTATTTTCCAAATCAATTTTCATTACTTTTAAATTTTTAATTGTCATTTTTTCCGAACCCATTCTTCCGGGCATTTTTTTTCCCCTAAATACTCTTTGAGGAAATGCGGAACCAACTGAACCCAACGTTCTATGCTCATGTTTAACCCCATGGCTTGCTGATTTCCCATGAAAACCCCACTTCTTTACAGCTCCTTGAAAACCCTTTCCTTTTGAAATGCTTGATATATTGATATTGTCTCCTTCCTTAAAAATTGAAACATTAATCTCATCTCCAATTTTAAAATCCTTTAATCCATCAGCAACCCTGAATTCCCTTAAATGTTTAAATTCCTTGCCCTTCATAGTTTTCTTGAGACGGTTTTTCTTACTAATTGACTTGAAACCAATCTGAACGGCTTCATAACCATCACTCTCTTTTGTTTTTATTTGAGTAATTTTAGACGGACCGGCCTCAATAAGAGTTATTGGCTCAACTTTATTGCCTTTCCATATCTGGGACATTCCTATTTTTTCGCCAAAAATAAATTTCATAAAATTTAGTAAATCAAAATAAAATTTTTTCTAATAAAACACCGGGCTCCAACCCGGCTTTTGCTAAATATTAATGGTTGGTCTAAACAAAACGTTCTAAATCTCAAAAATATAACCCATAAAATAAATTATCTAACAATAAATATTTCATTTCGCGTATTTTAACAATTTTTAGAAAATTTACATTTTAATCTCCACATCAACGCCAGCCGGAAGATTCAGATTTGTCATAGCGTCCACAACTCTTGAATTTGAATCTAAAATATCAATCAATCTTTTATGAATCCTCATCTCAAATTGCTCTCTACTGTCTTTATACACAAAACTCGCCCTATTCACAGTATATTTGTGAATTTCTGTTGGCAATGGAATCGGCCCTCGGACTTCTGCTCCGCAACGCAAAGCAGTCTCAACTATCTGTCGAGAACTGTTATCAATAACCTTATGGTCGTAAGCCTTAAGCTTAATTCTTACTCGCGGCTTGACTATTTCTTCTGTTTCTTTCTCTTTTACAGTCATTTTACTTAAAAGAACAGTTGCTTTATGTTGCTACTTCTTAATAAATTATAAAATTATTTAATAATCTTTGTCACTATTCCTGCTCCAACTGTTTTTCCTCCTTCCCTAATCGCAAATCTCTGTTTTTCTTCCATAGCAATAGGAACAATTAATTTAACAGTAAAATTGATTGTGTCACCAGGCATAACCATTTCTGTCCCTTCTGGCAATGTCACATCTCCTGTAACATCAGTTGTTCTAAAATAAAATTGAGGCTTATAATTTGTTACAAACGGGGTATGGCGTCCTCCTTCCTCTTTTGATAAAGTGTAAACTTCTGCTTCAAATTCTGTGTGAGGATTAATAGCTCCGGGAGCAGCCAAAACTTGACCTCTTTCCACTTCTTCTTTTTTTAAACCTCTTAGTAAAATTCCAACATTGTCACCCGCTCTTCCTTCATCAAGAATCTTATTAAACATTTCAACGCTAACAACCGTTGTTTTGCTTGTTGGTTTTATCCCCACAATCTCTACTTCGTCTCCAGAATGGACTATTCCTCTTTCAACTCTGCCTGTTGGAACTGTCCCGCGTCCAGCAATAGAGAAAACATCTTCTATTGCCATTAAAAACGGCTTATCTGTTTCTCTTTTTGGTTCAGCAATATATTCATCTGTCTTTTTTATTAATTCTATGATTGGCTTGACTGCCTCGTCATCTAATGATTCTGCTTCCACTGCTTTTAGGGCAGAACCGCGAATTATTGGAATTTCATCTCCAGGATATTTATATTTGTTTAAAAGTTCTCTTATCTCTGATTCAACTAAATCAATGATTTCCGGGTCATCCACCATATCGCACTTATTTAAAAAGACAATTAATGATGGCAATCCAACCTGTCTAGCAAGCAAAATATGCTCTTTTGTTTGTGGCATTGGTCCGTCAGGAGCTGAAACAACTAAAATAGCGCCATCCATTTGAGCCGCTCCAGTAATCATATTTTTAATATAATCTGCGTGTCCAGGACAATCAATAAGAGCGTAATGCCTCTTTTCAGTTTCATACTCTGTGTGACAAACAGCTATTGTTATTCCTCTTGCTTTTTCTTCAGGCGCAGCGTCAATAGCTTCAACGCCCTTGTCAGACGATTTAAATCCCTGCAATTTCGCGGTTTTAAGAATAGCGGCTGTTAAAGTGGTTTTTCCATGGTCAACATGACCAATTGTCCCTATGTTTATATGAGGTTTTCCTCTCTCAAATTTTTCTTTTTCTGCCATATTTTTTTTCAAATTTAAAACTCAAATATCTAAATCCAAAATAAATTTTAATAAGCAAAATTCAAATATACAAGATTATGTCAAATATTTGATTTTTAAAAATTATTTCGGATTTCGGATTTTGCGATTCAAATTCTTGAAATTATATGTTATTTATATTTTTATATTACTTAAATTAAAAACAAAAGTCAATACTAATTTTTTATTTTACCACTAAATAGGTAATTCTTCAAATTTTTTTTCGTCGTCATATTCATTCACTTCTTCAACTGGTTCAGGGTCTGCTTGTTTAGATTCGTTGCTTGAAGAAGGGGTTTCAGAAGAAAGGGTCTCGGAAGAAGAAGTTTCAGGAGAAAGAGTTTCAGGAGAAAGAGTTTCAGGAGAAAGAGTTTCAGGAGAAGTATCTATTTCTTTATGCTTAGATTCTCCTAAAATGCTCTTATAGTCGTCAAAGCTCATTATTACTAATGTTGGCTTGTCTTCTTCCACAATAACAAATTTCCCTTTATCTTTTTTAATCACATTATAAATTTCATCTAAATTCATATTTTTGTAAAATTTTAATTAAAATTTTAATTCAACCTTTATAATATTGCGCTTATAATTATAATATTATTTTCTTTTTCCCTCAATTACTTCTTCAGCGATATTCCCTGGAACTTCTTCGTAATTGTCAAATTCCATAATAAATGTTCCTCTTCCTTTAGTCAATGACCTTAAAATAGTAGCATAATTAAACATTTCAGATAATGGAACATTGGCATTAATAACTTTCATATTAATTCTGTCTTTTGTTGTTTCTATTTTTCCGCGTCTTGCCGACAAATTTGCGATAATGTCGCCAAAAAATTCAGACGGTGTTATAACCTCTAAACGCATAATCGGCTCTAATAGAACTAATCCCGCGTTTTTTGAAGCGCTTTGCAATGCCATTGAAGCAGCTATCTTAAAAGCCGCTTCAGAGGAATCAACCTCATGAAAAGACCCGTCATATAATGTGACCTTAATGTTAATCATTGGATACCCAGCTAAAATTCCCTTGTCTATTGTTTCCCTCACACCTTTTTTAACGGCAGGAATAAATTCTTTTGGAATAACTCCCCCCTTAATTTCATCGACAAATTCAAATCCTTTTCCTTCCTCTCTTGGTTCAACCCTAAGCCAAACATGTCCATATTGGCCTCTTCCTCCCGACTGCCTAATATACTTCCCTTCTGCTTCAGAAGTCCCTTTAATCGTTTCCTTATAAGCAACCTGCGGCTTGCCAATATTTGCCTCTACATTAAATTCTCTGCGCATTCTATCAGAAAGAATTTCTAAATGTAATTCTCCCATTCCAGAAATAATCGTTTCCCCTGTCTCAATATCTGACTTGACCTTAAAGGTTGGGTCTTCTTCTGTCAACCTTTTTAACGCTACTCCCATTTTTTCCTGGTCATTTTTTGTTTTAGGCTCAATGCGGATAGAAATAACAGGATCTGGAAAAGAAATTTTCTCAAGAATAATTGGTTCTTCAAGGGACGATAAAGTATGGCCCGTTGCAGTCCCTTTTAAGCCAACAATGGCAGCAATATCTCCGCTATAAACTTCTGACACCTCTTCTCTTTCTTGAGAATGCATCCTTAAAATTCTGCTGATTCTTTCTTTTTTGTCTGTAATTGAATTTAACGCATAAGAACCTTTTAGAAGTGAACCAGAATAAACTCGAAAATAGGTTAATGTTCCGACATACGGGTCTGTCGCAACCTTAAAAGCGAGCGCGGAAAACGGTTCTGCGTCATTTGCTTTTCTCTCTATCTCTTTATTGGTTTTTGGATCAATTCCCTTAACAGAAGGCAAATCAATTGGAGATGGAAGATATTGGATTACGCCATCTAATAACGTTTGAACTCCCTTATTTTTGAGAGCTGACCCGCAAAAAACAGGAATTAATTTATAGTTTATTGTCGCTTTTCTTAAAACTTTTCTTAATTCCTCTTCTGAAATCTCTTTTTTTGCTAAATATTTTTCAAGCAAATCCTCGTCTTCAGAAACAATTTTTTCCTCCATTTTTTTCCTCCATTTTTCCGCTTCTTCTTTCACGTCTTCTGGAATTTCAGTAATTTTTATATCTTGCCCAAAATCTCCCTCAAAAACTATCGCCTTCATAGCTATAAGGTCTATAACTCCCTTAAAGTTTTCCTCAATACCAATAGGAATTTGAATTGCAACCGCATTTTTTGAAAGTTGCTCATAAATAGATTTTAAACTTTTCTCAAAAGAAGCTCCTGTTCTATCCAATTTATTTATAAAACAAATTCTTGGAACAGAAAATTTGTCTGCCTGATGCCAAACAGTTTCTGATTGCGGCTCAACACCTGCAACACCGTCAAAAACAATAACTGCTCCATCCAAGACCCTTAAACTTCTCTGAACTTCGGCAGTAAAGTCAATATGACCTGGCGTATCAATAATATTAATGAGGTATTTATTCTCTTCTTGTTTAGGTAAAGATGTTGGCGTCCAAAAACAAGTTGTTGCGGCAGAGGTTATGGTAATGCCTCTTTCTTTTTCTTGAGCCATCCAATCCATAATCGCTTCTCCGTCATGAACCTCTCCAATTTTGTGAGAAATTCCGGTATAAAAAAGCACCCTTTCACTTAGGGTTGTTTTGCCCGCGTCAATATGGGCTATTATTCCAATATTACGAATTTTATTTATTGAATACTTACGCATAATTTCGTAGCAATCTTACCACCTGAAATGAGCAAAAGCCCTGTTTGCTTCTGCCATACGATGAGTATTATCTCTCTTCTTCACAGCGGACCCCACCTTATCTGAAGCGTCTATTAATTCTTTGGCTAATTTTTCTCCCATTGTTTTCCCTTTAGCGGCTTTGGCAAAATGAATTATCCAACGCATTGCTAACGCTTGCCTTCTATCACCTCTAACTTCTCTTGGAACCTGATAGGTTGCTCCGCCAACCCTCTTTGATTTAACCTCAAGCATAGGCCCCACATTTTCTATTGCTAATTCAAACACTTCTAATGGTTCTTTCTTAGTTTTCTCTTTAACAATTTTAAACGCGTTATAAACGATTTTCCTGGCAATTGATTTATTCCCCCCAATCATAATATGATTTATAAGTTTAGAAACATCTATATTGTCGTAAACAATATCTGGTTCTATTATATGTTGCTTGATTTTTTTAGACATATTTATAATTGCTTACTTTTTATTTAGCTCTTTTTGTCCCGTATTTGCTTCTTTTTTGTTTCCTTCCCTCAACTCCTGTAGCATCAAGAACACCTCTTACTATATGATACCTAACTCCAGGCAAATCCTTTACCCTGCCTCCTCTAATTAAAACAACTGAATGCTCTTGTAAATTATGCCCCTCTCCTGGGATATAAGCGGTGACCTCCATTCCATTGCTAACTCTAACTCTGGCAACCTTTCTTAATGCTGAATTAGGCTTTTTGGGAGTAGCAGTAAAGACCTTTACGCAAACCCCTCTTTTTAATGGAGAGATGTATTTTTTTGGTTGATTTTTCAAAATATTAAAACCAAAACTCAAAGCCACGGACTTTGCCTTCTTTTTCAACCCGCTTCTTGGTTTTTTAATTAATTGATGAATTGTAGGCATAATATTAAAATTAAAATGCAAAAATCAAAATGCAAAATAAATTATTAAAAATAAATTAATTAAGCGCTACGCGCTTCTGTATAAAAATAGCAAATGGATTCTAAAATGTCAAATTTTATAGAACTTGAGTTCCAACAATTAGAAAAAATAACCATTTAATGATATAAAACAAGTATTCAAAGAAAAAGAATACAATAAAAAGAATAAAAAAAATTCCAAACTGATTTAAAAAAATTTTAATTTTTTCAAATGATTGCGGCAAGAAAGTGAAAAGAATATGAGAGCCGTCTAAAGGAGGAATTGGAATAAGATTAAAAACAGCCAAAAGAATGTTAATGTAAACAATATAGCAGAACATCAGGTAAAGGCCTGGAATAACTTCCAAATTTGGGAAAAACCGTAAAATTAATCCAAAAACCAGAGCTAAACTTAAATTGGAAATTGGACCGGCTATAGACACTTTTGCATTTCCGTATTTTTGATCTCTAAGATTATAAGGATTTATCGGCACTGGTTTTGCCCAGCCAAGCAAAATCGGACTTTTTGTCAAAACCAAGATAAGAGGTAAAAGGATTGAACCAAAAATATCTAAATGCTTCAATGGATTAAGGGTTAAACGACCGGCATTTTTCGCGGTCGGGTCCCCTAAATAATTAGCAACAGCTCCATGAGACACCTCATGAATAACAATAGAAAAAATTAAAATAATAACTAAAAAAACATATTCCATATGTTCAACAGTATAACATGCCTTGTATAAAATTTAAAATTTTGATAAGATAATTTAAATGAATTTTTGATTTTGAATTCTGGCTGAATTTTTAACAACCTAATTAATTTAATTTTGAAACAACTTTATTTTGTTTATTAATTCATTCAAAATTCTGTTATTCTGAATTGATTCTAAATTTAAAATTAATTTTATGGCTAGACAATGCGCAATTTGCGAAAAAAAAGGAATAATGGTGCAAAAGAGGAAAAAGTTGATGAGCAGATACAATCCTCTCCCCAAAAAAAAGAAATATCCAAATTTACAATGGATAAAAATCCCCTTGGATGTCCAGAGAAAAAATTATAAAGAATTTGCTGGAAAGAGAATTTTAATTTGTGCTAAATGCAGAAAAACACTCTATAAAACATAAGTACGGGGTGTGGTATAATGGTATTATATGCGCATGGGGTGCGTATGACCCGAGTTCAATTCTCGGCACCCCGACCACTCAAAACTTTCTGAAAATTCAAATACAGAGGTTAGCCCTCTGCAACTTTCTTAATTCCTTCTGCAGAGGTTAGACCTCTGCAACTTTTTTATTCTGCAGAGGTTAGACCTCTGCAACTTTTTTCTTCTGCAGAGGTTAGACCTCTGCAACTTTTTTCTTCTGCAGAGGTTAGACCTCTGCAACTTTTTTCTTCTGCATTATAATATATTTTGAACGACCGTCT
>JAYELF010000049.1:0-2308 GCA_034717275.1 Patescibacteria group bacterium | reverse complement strand
TATTTCCCATAATAACGCAGGGCATACGGCATATAAACATTTGAAGTTGCTGAAAAACTATTCCTGTTTTTTGACATAACCCGATATAACCCAAGAGGCGACCCTCCCCATTCATAAGGATCACCTATGGCAAGAATAGGAAATTCTTTTACAAAAATACCCTTTTGATATATCCTTATTTTCATTGCAGAAAAATTTACTTCTAAGAAATTTTTCATCTCAAACACAAGATTATTCTTAGCATCTGAAATCATTTTAAGATAAACTGGTTTTTTGAGTACATCTTCTTGAATATCTTCTGGGATATTTTCTGTCGTGTCTTTGGACGCCGCGATTTTCAACACGCCATCTAATCCATTCTCTAATACTCTCTCTGGCGTATCTTTTGAAACATTTTTAATGTTGGATATATATGTGGATGTTGAAAAATTATGAGGAAATACTTTGACAGTTTCAATTGTTGCGATTTGTGAAATAAAAAAAGGTGCAACAAAGGTTCCAACAAAAAAAAGGGATAGAAATAGAAATAGAAATAGAAATATTAAAGACAATTTTTTCATAACATCATCTTATTACTTGACAGTATCAAATAATTAAACATCAAGCAATTAAATAAAAAGCCGTCCAACCTAATTGCTTAAATCCGACGGCTTGTATTTCCGCATAAATAATATTATTTTACGCGAAAACTATCTAATTGGCGCGGGCGATGGGATTTGAACCCACGATCTCCGCCGTGACAGGGCGGCGCTTTAAACCAACTAAGCCACACCCGCATATGCTCAAGTTAAACAAACTCAAACTTTCTTTATCATACTATCAAATTTAATTAAGCAGGGCAAGTATTATATTTAAAATTTTAGGCGCAAAATATCTATAATATTAACGATTTTTAGCGTCAATAACAATTAAAGCGTGAAAATCCTGATATAATCGGAAATCTTTTCTCAAATTCTTTTCAAAGAGTTCCTGTAAAAACGAGTAAGATAAATTACTGGCTATATTGCGTTTTTTAACTAAACGACGCGTGTATTCATCAATAACAAAAATCGGTTTATTTAAGGCGTAGAGCAAAATACTGTCGGCTGTTTCCTCTCCAATGCCCTTTAATCCTAATAATTGTTCCCTTAATTCCTTAAGATTTGCTTTTTCCATCTGTTCCACTCCCCCATAATTTTTAAAAATGAAATCAATTATACAAAAAAGGCAATCCGCCTTAGCCCGATAAAATGCGGAAGGTTTGATTAACAACGCTAATCTTTTCAGACCCAATCTACGAATATCTTTTAAGGAATTTATATTGTTATTTTTTAAATTCTTCAAAGCCAGCTCCACGTTTTTCCAATTCGTTCTTTGGGTTAAAATCGCGCCAATAATTACTTCTTCTTTTTCTCTGCTGGTTTTTGACCTTTTTCGCCAAAAAGTCCATTGGCTGTTTGAATTGTTGTATTTATTTTTAAGTTCTTTGTATAATTCTTCAAAAATATTCATTTTAACTCTTTCAAAAATATATTTTTCTATTAAGCAAGTATCAGCTACACCTTTTATTGTCTAATAAAAACCTTTCCTTGAATAATTTTATTCGCTGGTTTTTTATAAATCATTGTTTCTCTCGCAAACAGGCAACCGCATTTTGGACACCTTAAATCGCCATTCGTGTAATCTTTGACAATCCTGTCTTTATAGCATTTGACTAAGCGCCCCTGTCTTACTTTGCGATATTTATAAAGCAATTTTCCGCAATCCTGACAGTAAATTTTTATCACTCTTATCATAGCTTTTTGTTTATATCTTCAATAATTCATTAAAAAAATTTTGTGAATTGGTTTCTTTTTTTTCTAATCTACCTTATTTGGGAAATTTTATCAATTTTTGATTTTAGAATTTTTTGATTTTTTAAACTATCTTTGGGGTATTTTGAAGCAAAAAATTATAAAAATTTTTTATTGTAAAAACAAAACCCTGTCTTGCTTTGATAAGACAGAGTAAATTTTTCTGGCAAAATAGCGCAGTTCACTGTTTCTTCAAAAAAATCAGTGTGCCGATGGAAGGAATTGAACCTTCACACGAGCCTTATGAGAGCCCTGCTCTGCCATTGAGCTACACCGGCGATAGCTAATTAATGAGTTAATGAAATTGATAAGTTGACAAGTAGATAAAAAAAATAAAAGAGAATAGGCCACTTTTGCTGAAATATGTTGCGGGGGTGGGAGTTGAACCCACTTCTGAAGCTTATGAGACTTCTGAGATAACCGATTCTCTACCCCGCTATAATTATTTATAGTTTGTTTTTTAAAAAAAATCAAGG
>JAYELF010000048.1:0-2396 GCA_034717275.1 Patescibacteria group bacterium | reverse complement strand
TTTATTTTAAAGAACTTTTGTCTCCCCTTAGGGGCAAACTAAGGGGAGATCTGAAGGTTACCATTGTTATAATATATCACAAGTTAATTTTTGTCAAGAGAAATGGAATTTTTGTTTTTTTTGCTTTATTTAAGCAAAGCAAAAAAATTTTTTGTGTTTCTTCTTTTGTTCCAACGCATTCAAAGGGCTTGTGTCCACTATTCCCTATTAATTCGTTCATTGTCTCTAATAATTCTTTTTTTTCAAAAAAATCTTTTCCAAAAATTTTTTTAATTTCCATTTTGTTTAAAAATGGATAAAGCGTAGCATAAACAAATAAGCATTTTGGACAGGATTCACACCATCTTTTTCCTTTTGAACTGCCATAGTTACAACTTGAAAAAATAGAGAAATATTTATCGTATTCAACGAAAATTTCTGAAATTTCAATTTCAGTATACAAACGAATATAACTAAAATAATTTATATTTTTAATTAAATATGTATGGCAGTAATTTCTAAATTTTTTCTCAAACTCAAATGTTTTTGAATACTGATGATTAATCATTGTTCCCAGATACTCTAAATTTCCTTGCTCAGCGCTTTTTTCATTTGAAAAAGCAATATTTTTATAATTAAATAAAACAGCGCAAAGAACAGATAAAAATGAGAGCAAGGCGGTAAATGGAGTATGCCCGTTAAGATACCCCTTTTTATTCAATTCAAACATAAGGGGGTCAATCTCTCTTTTAACTATTATTGGATTTTTAATATTGCCGGCTTTTGTTACTTTCTTAGCGATTTCAGTTGGATTAACCAAGAAACAATTTATCTCATTATTCTCTTTTTTCAATTTTTCTAAGGTAACAATTGAATCTCTTCCTCCTCCCATTGGAACGAGATATCTGTTTTTTAGCTCAATGTTTCTTATTTTTTTGTTAAGTTCTTTTTCTTTAGAATTTTTATTAATAATTATTGTTATAAAATCTTCTTCTCTGGAGTCAATCTGATTTGTATAAAAATATTGGCCCATTCCTTTTATTATTAAGTCCTTCCACCAAAGAATCTGTTTTTTGTCTAAAAATCCAGCGTTAATAATTATTTTTGGAGAACACATAATTTTCCAATAACCAAGGAGCTCCACTAAACCAATATTAAAAATTAAATTATTTAAAGAGCTTTTTCTTATTTTTTTAATTCTTGAAATATCTATATTCTCTATTGATATTTTTGGCTGAAAAGAAATAACAGAATTGTTTTTGCATTTGGGAACTATATCAAAATCAAACAAAATTTCTAAATTTTTTCCTGAAATTTTATAAGAATATTTTTTATAAATAAATTCTGGGTATTTTATTCTTAATTGTTGATATTTTTTCATTTATCCAAGAAACCTTATCGCAACGCCAATAATTGCGACCACGATTCCTATAAGCCAAAAACGCATTGTTATTTTATAGTGAGGCCATCCTTTTGCCTCAAAATGATGGTGAATCGGGGATGCTAAAAATATTTTTTTATTTCTAAGCTTTTTAGAAATAAGTTGCAAAATCAACGAACCAGATTCAACTGCCAATAAAAGTCCAATTATTGGCAGAACCAACACAGAATCTGTTAGGAAAGCAATAACCGTTAACGTCGCGCAAAGCCCCATCATTCCTGTTTCTCCCATATAAAATTTTGCTGGCGGGATATTAAACCATAAAAAAGCCAAAAGCGCTCCTAATATTGCCGCGCAAAAAGCCGCGATATTTATTTGGCCAAGAAAAAGAGCGATTGCGGCGTAAGCGCCAAAAATTGATATAAAGACCCCGCCTGATAAACCGTCTAAACCGTCAATTACTCCCCCGCTGTAAACAGCAAGCATTACTAAGATAAATAGAGGAATATACCAAAATCCAATAAATACATCTCCATTGCCTGGTATGTGAATCGTGTCCCACCCTAATTTAAAATAAAACCATAAACCGCCGGCTAATCCAATAAAAAATATTAAAATAAGCCGTGTTTTTAGCTTTAATCCTCCTGCGATATATTCTTTTTTATTCCAAAAATTTTTTAAAATACCTTTTTTAGGCCTTTCAACTACCTGTGAGACATCGTCAACAAGGCCAACCAAAGAAGCGGAGACTAACGCAAAAAGCGGAAGCCATGTCTGTCCTCTGCTTAAAAAATTTAATTTTTTAAAAAGCCAAATATCTGTTTTAGACAACAAAAAAAATAAACTGGCTAAAATTAATGGAATTGTCCAAATTAAAACTCCGCCAAATCTCGGGGTATGAATTTCGCCCTGGCTATGAAATTTTTTAAAAAAATATAATTCCTTTCCATCTATTGTTTTATCTCTTACCTTTTTTCGCCACATCTTATGTTTATATAAAAAAGAAATTAGCATAGGAGCAAGCCAGAAAGCAAAA
>JAYELF010000047.1:0-2488 GCA_034717275.1 Patescibacteria group bacterium | reverse complement strand
TCTGACTTTTTTCTTAATTATTTTTATTAATTCCAAAACATTATTAGCTTGCGCTCCGCCTAAATTAACAATAAAATTAGCGTGTTTTTCGGAAATTTGAGCGCAACCATTTTTTTTGCTTTTTAATCCGCATTCTTCTATTAGTTTTCCAGCTGAAACATTTTTTGGATTTTTAAAAATACTTCCTGATGAAAAAAAATTTATTGGTTGGCTGTTTTTTCGATAATTTAAATATTTTTTTATCTTGTTTTTAATTTTTTCTTTTGAA
Source organism: Patescibacteria group bacterium (assembly GCA_034717275.1). Lineage (GTDB taxonomy): Bacteria > Patescibacteriota > Minisyncoccia > Minisyncoccales > JAYELF01 > JAYELF01. The sequence continues at coordinate 2,220 of JAYELF010000047.1, read as the reverse complement.
CCTGTTTTGAACTGAAATTCTGCTGAAAGAATTATTAAATTTTTCTTGTGTTTAAAAATACTGTCTCTATAACTAAATTTACAATCTTTGTTTTCTAACACTCTTATTTCTTGTTTTTTTGTGTCAAAAACCTCTATTTTTTTAACAACATCTTTTATTGATTTTTCAAAAGCTCCCGCATTTCCTGCGATTGCCCCTCCTATTGTCCCTGGAATTCCTATTGCCCATTCTAATCCAGTTAATGATTTATCTGCGGTTAAATTAAGCAAATCGCTTAATTTTGCTCCGCTCTCAACATAAATGGTTTTTTGTTCTAAAAAATTATTCTGGATTTTAATGCCTGAATTTTGAATTTTTATTATTAATCCGTTAAATCCCTTATCTGATACCAATAAATTGCTCCCTCCTCCTAAAACAAAAAAAGGCAGTTTTCTCTGTTTTGCGAAAATTACTGCCTTAATTAAATCTTTTTTGCTTTTTAATTTAATAAAATATCTCGCAGGACCCCCAATCTTAAAAGTTGTATAATTCTTTAACAGAATATTTTCCTTAATTCCCGAAAACATTTTAATTAACAAATAACAAGCAACACCAAATATTTTTAAAAACAGAAAATCGTATTATCTGTTGTTGTTTTATTTTTATTATTTATTATTTATTAAAAATGGCCGGGAGAGCTGACTCCATATCTATGTATTTAACGAGCGCTAACTCCCGACCAACTATATTATAACTTTTTAAAAGTATTAGGCAAATCTTTTGTATATGTTTAATGGTTTTAAAAAGCAAAAAACCCTGCTCGAGGAGGGTTTTATGCCCATAGAATGGAACATCCTTTCGGAACTACGCTCGTTAATTTGATATTAGCAAATTCAAAACCAATTGTCAAATCAGTAATTATTGATAAATGATTATTGATTATTGATTATTGATAACTGATTATTGATAATTGATTATTTCTTGTCTTCTAAGAGTTTTTTAATTTGTTCTTCCCATAAAGGATTTATTTTAATTGCTTTATTCGCTTTTTCTTGCGCTAAATCCTTGCTTATTAGTTTCGCAATTTGAATAACTATTAAATGGGACGACTTGACTCTTGGTTCAAGTTCAACCGCTTTTTCTGCCAAAGAAAGCCCTGCTTGAATATCTCTCTGATAAATCTTTGTTTGAGATAAAGCCCAATATACCTGTTGGTTCCTCGGGCTAAGATTTAACGCGTCATTTAAGACCTCTTCTGCTCTTGATAGCTTGCTCTTGTCAAATAAAGCGTAGGTATTATACATTTGTCCTAATTTCAGTTCAGAACGAAGACATAATGGAGATTCTCTTATACTATCCTCCAGCTCGTTGCTTAGAAATTCAAATTCCTTTATTAAATTATCTTTTGGAATTTTGTTTGCGTCCTTGCTTTTAGAAATTCTCATTAAATTATCCGCAAAGCTTTCTCTTATTTGATATTTTCCAAGAGGAGAGGTATTCAAGGTTTTTTTATAGAGTTCAAGCCGTTCATTAGAATTTGGAGTTTTTAACGCTTTAACAACATCAGTGTCTGCCTTAAACGGTTGAATTGTAAATTTAAAAAAACAAATGAAAAAAATAACTAAAATAATAAAACTCAAGAAAACAGATGGTTCGCTTTCTGATTGCTTCAAAGATGTTTGTTGAGTATTGTTTCCTAAAGGAAATTGTTGGATACTTGCTATAAATCCTAAGACCAAAAATAACATCATATAACTGCTGACCATATCAAAAACAGTTAAATCTTGAACAAAATAAGCAATCAAAAGAACTGAAAAAATTCCTGAAATCCAAAAATCAAATTTTGTTTGAAAATATTTTTTCCAAAGAATATAAAAAGCAGACAGAAAAATTATAAGATAAGCTAAAAACCCTAAAATTCCGGAAATTACCAATGTGTCAAAAATTATATTATGAGCCCTGTCAAACCACACTTCCCCGCCATATTCTTGAAGAAAAAATCTGGGGTCAAAATATTTTGAAAATACCACATGGAAATTCTCTGGACCCCATCCCAATATTGGCTTTTCTTGAAGTGCCTTAATTGACATTTCAGCGGTAGCAAACCTTGATTTCGTAGCTAATTGCGCAAATTTATTTGAAATTATATTGCCCGGATGAAAAACAAGCCAAAGACCAGCAGTCGCTTTAAAAAAATAAATTATTAAAAAAGGAATGCCGAAACATCTAATTTTTTTATTT
>JAYELF010000046.1:0-2573 GCA_034717275.1 Patescibacteria group bacterium | reverse complement strand
TTCATCTCTTGTTTGGGCAAATATTGGCAAGATATTAGGAATAATAGTGGCATCTATCTGGAATTTTCTTGGCTACAAATTTATTGTTTTCAAAAAATAGAAATAGTAAATTATTTGTATTATTGCATTATTTAGTTAAAATGAAAATAAATTTTCATTTTCCTCTTGCTTGCAATTATAATTTATGGCAAATTTAGTATTATATAGAAAATATCGTCCGCAAACCTTTGCTGATATAGTTGGTCAGGAAAATGTTGTTCAAACCCTAACCAACGCTATTGTTTCTGAAATGGTTTCCCACGCTTATTTGTTTTCAGGTCCGAGAGGTTCGGGCAAAACAACTATAGCTCGTATTTTAGCAAAAGCTGTTAATTGTCAAAACCGAAAAAAAGGGGAGTATGAACCCTGTAATAAATGTTTATCCTGTTTAGAAATAGCAGAAGCAAGGTCAATTGATTTAATTGAAATTGACGCCGCTTCAAATCGCGGAATAGACGAGATGAGGGAATTAAAAGAAAATATCCGTTTTGTTCCAAGCAAATCAAAATATAAGGTTTTTATTATTGATGAGGCGCATCAATTAACAAAAGAAGCCGCAAACGCTTTATTAAAAACATTAGAGGAACCGCCCGGCCACGCTATTTTTATTTTAGCTACCACTGAAATTCATAAGATGATTTCCACCATTGTTTCTCGCTGTCAGAGATTTAATTTCAGAAGATTAACAGTTTCTGAAATTATCAAAAAATTAGAATTTATTTGCGGAAAAGAGAAAATAAAAATTGATAAAGAGGTTTTAAATTTTATCGCTTTTAACTCCAGCGGTTCAATTCGGGACGCTGAAAGCTTATTAGACCAGGCGCTTGTTTGGTCTGGCAGAGATAGAGAAGTAAAGATAGAAGAAGTCAAGACATTGCTTGGCATAGTAGATTTAAACATTATATCTCAATTGGTTGACTTTATTTCTGAAGACAGGAAAGACAAGGCCATTGATTTTTTAGGCGAAATAATAGATAAAGGAAAAGACCCGCAGGAATTTATAAAAACCCTTATTTTTTACTGCAGACAGCTTTTGCTTTTTAAGGTTTGCAATGACGATAAATTAAATATTGCTTTTACAAAAGAAGAAAAAGAAAAACTTAAAGAACAGGCGTTGGTTTTTGAAGAAGAAAAAATTCATTACTTTTTAAAACTTTTTCTTGACGCCGAGAACAAAATAAAATACGCTTCTATCCCTCAATTGCCATTAGAATTGGCAATCATAGAAGCAATAGAAAAAAAAGAAAATAACACAATCAACTGATTAATTTATTTATATTCCGGGGTCGTCTAACGGTAGGACGACAGCCCTTGGAGCTGTATATTTTGGTTCGAATCCAAACCCCGGAGCAGGATAGTGCTTGGTTTTTGTGACCGAGCCACATTAAAAACCCGAGTTTTTCGGGTTTTTAATTTAGCTTGAGCTATTAGTAAAATAAAGTCAACTCTATTTTTTTAGGTGGAAATACAGCAGAAAAATAGACTTGACCCCATTTTTATTTGCTGTAAAAGCTACCATATTTTTTGATTAAATTTTTCTTCTGGCGTCATATCATTTTCCATACTCATTATGTCTTTATTCTATCCTGTTTTTCGCTATTTTTCAATTTTTGAGCTGTTATCCTATTTTTATTTGATTTCTTTTTACGGATTGGCTATAATTGGATATAGTTAATGTATCCGATTATTTATGGCTAAAAATAAACCAACTAATCAAAAATATTGGGAAGCGTTGAAAAGGAAGACCCTGATTGAAAGCACTGCGGCATCATTGCGGCTTTCTGGTATTAATATTACCGAGAAAGAAGTTGAACGAATAATTGATGAGGCAAAGACCAGCTCAATATCAGACAAAGATTTAAATAAAATCTTGTCTCCCAAGCAACTTGCCGTCTGGGAATATCTACAAAAAATAGACGAAACAACCACAGGTGAAATTATTAAAAAGACAAAGATTGCCCGGCCTACCGTAAAACAAGTTTTGGACAAACTTCTGCGATTCAAAAAGATTGAGCGCATTGGTTTAGGAAGAAGCACGAGGTATAGAAAATTATGAAGTAAAATAAAGTCAACTCTATTTTTTTCAGTGGGAATACAGCAGAAAAATAGACTTGACCCCATTTTTACTATTTACAATTTAATATTATCTTTGTTATAATTCAACTGGAAAGGGATTTAATAACCCTCATTAGTAAATATATGGATAAAAAACCGACAAAAGGTGAATATTTAGAGGTCTTGTTAAGATCTCCCAAAACTATCTTTTCTATTAAAGATGTGGCTTTGTTATGGAATGAAAATAATAATTTGGTCGTGACGGATAGATTAAAAAGATATGAGAGGGTCGGAAAGTTAATCAGATTGCGCCGGGGTTTTTATGCTAAAGACAAAAACTATGATCCGTTAGAATTAGCTACCAGAATTTACACCCCATCTTACATTAGCTTTGAAACGGTTTTAACCCGGGAAGGCATAAATTTCCAAAAATATGAGACCATTTTTGTCGCTTCTTATGTTACCAGAGAGATAAAAGT
>JAYELF010000045.1:0-2703 GCA_034717275.1 Patescibacteria group bacterium | reverse complement strand
ATGAAATCGGCAAACATGCAACACTTAAAATGTTGTGAGCGTAAGCTCTTGTGGGTTCAAGTCCCACCCCGGGCACAAAAAAAATAACTCAACCCACATTTAGAATAATAAAATAAAAAATAAAGGTTGAGAAATCTTTTTAGCGCGCCAAGCCCACAGCCAATCCGATGCTAAAAAGACTTCTTATCTGAACTCTAAAACCAATTTTGTAATTCAAGATAAAATATAAAAGATTTAATTATAATAAAAACAGTCCGAATATTTGGACTGTTTTTATTTTTTATTTTAAGCCATTAATAACAACTAAACCATCGTAATGTAATGCGTTTTAGACGATCGTCTAAATTACATTACAATTGGTTGAAATGATGATTAGCTTTTTAGAATTTCAATATATGTTCTCTTTACTCCAAAGTTTTTGGCTCCTATATAAGAAGAAAACCAGATATCAAAATGATAATCACCTTTTCTTGAATGCATTCTATCTTTAACTACAAAAATTTTATTTCCATAGAGTTCTGGAATTCTAATTTTTGCTCCAAATGGCAGTAAATTGTTTGCTATAATTCCATCTTTAACAAAGGAGCCAGACGCGGTGATAAAAGGGGTATCATCGGTTTGCCATGGAGCGCTTGAATAAGCGGTAATAACAACTTTTATTTTTCTAACACATTCTGGTTCTGGTCCAGATAGCGAAGAAATTGGCAACAAGCTGTTATTTTCTAAAACAAGCAATTCATCTCCTTTAACAGAGATGTTGGTTGTTTTGCTTTCTAATTCAGCTTCTGCTTTTTTTAATCCAAGAATTGGCAATCCAATAGTTGAAATTATTATGACTGCGATAGCAATCAATATAGGTCGTCCCCAAACGGGGAATTGTAAGTGAGTTTTCATATTAAAATCCTCTTACAAAGAGGATTATTAACATAATATCTCAATTAAGCTAATTTGTCAAGGGCTAAGCTCGAAAAAAACACAAAAATTGCTTTTTTAAACTTTGAGCGGGAGACGGGGATTGAACCCGCGATCTTCTCGTTGGCAACGAGACGCTCTACCGCTAAGCTACTCCCGCTTTAGTTGTGGTGCCGCGGGTCGGTAACGCTCCGACCACCCCTTCTTTTTCAGAGAAGTGCTCTACTTCTGAGCTACCGCGGCATAATTTAATGATAATTTATCAATGATTATTAATCAAGTATTGTGGACGATGCAGGATTCGAACCTGCGGCCTCATCGATGTAAGCGATGCGCTCTAACCAGCTGAGCTAATCGTCCCTGTTATGTTATAAACAGAAATATAAAAATGTTGACCAACTGCGTTTAAGCAATTATTCGGCTTTTCTTATTTAAAAACAGGGCGAAGAACTTACGCGACATTAATGAAATAGTGGGCGAGGGGAGACTCGAACTCCCACGGGAATAATTCCCCTTGGAGCCTCAGTCCAAGCTGGCTACCAATTACAGCACCCGCCCATTTAATTCTTTTTTTCTGTATTTTCTTTATTTTCCGAGTTTTTATCCTGCAAAACATTAGGCAACGCCTTATCTTCTGTGATTTCTTTTTTTGGGGTGGCGTCAGAGCTAATTTGAACGGAAGCAGGATTGACTATTGTTTCTTTAATTTTTTTCTTTTTTAATTTTGCTTTTTTCTCTTTTGCTGTCCTCAAATAATAGAGTTTTCCTCTTCTTACTTTTCCTCTTTGCTTTATCTCTATTTTTTCAATGTTTGGAGAATGAATAGGAAAAATTTTCTCTACTCCAACCTCGGAAACTATTTTTCGGACAGTAAAGGTTCCTCCTAATTCTTTTCCATGCTTTATAGCGATAACAAGTCCCTCAAAAACTTGAATTTTTTCCTTGTCTTTGTCCTTTTCCTTATCTTTTCTTTTTTTTCCAACATCAAAAGATTGAATTTTTTGAGAAACGCGAACAGTATCGCCTGCGTGAATATCAGGGAGGTCTTTTTTAGATTGTGATTGAATAAATTTTTCTATTTTTGTAACCATTTTAATTTAATAAACAACGAATAATAAACAACGAATAATAAACAGAAAAGAAGAATAGGGGACAGAAAACAATTTTTAATTTACCTTGCTTATTATTAACTATTTATTATTGATTATTTATTGTTTTATTATTTTTTATTAATATTATCAAGCACTATTTTTAAGTCATTTGGCAACTCTGATTTGAATTCTTTTGTTTTTTTATTTAGTAGGTTAATTTTTATATAGCTTGCGGATAAAAATTGTCTTTTTAATCCTTTTGGAATTATCTGATTTTTGAATTTATATACTTTGTCTCCAGCTATTGGGTTGCCGATGTAATGGAGATGAACCCGAATTTGATGTTTTCTTCCAGTTTTTGGACTTGCCTCAATTAAAGTATAATTTCTAAATCTTTTCAATACCCTGTAATAGGTTTTTGCCTGCCTTAACCCCTTTTTTGTTCCTAATGGCTCTAAATAAGAATAAACTTTTTGTTTTTTTCTGTCTTTTATTCCTCTGCCAATTAGTGTTTCTATTACGCCTGTTTCATTTTTTAAGCTTCCATGTGCCAATGCGATGTATTTTTTGATTATTTTTCTTTCCTTGAATTCTTCTTTTAAAAAATTCAGCATTTCGTTATTTTTTGCTATCAACAGAATTCCAGAAGTGTCTTTATCTAATCTGTGAACTATTCCGTATCTTGGAGGAGTTCCAGTAT
>JAYELF010000044.1:0-2811 GCA_034717275.1 Patescibacteria group bacterium | reverse complement strand
TACGAGAAATGTAGTCGGCAAAATACTTTACAGCATAATAGCGGTTGATGTCAGTAAATCGTCATATAAAAGAAAATGCGACAAGGATTTGTTGCTTGGCTCAACGCAAATTATAATTGCCATAAAGGCATTTAAAAATGACACTGGCAATTATCCGCTTTCATTAAACAATTTAACGCCAAGATATCTGTCATCAATCCCCATAGACCCTTTTAATAAAAAGCCTTTAAAGTATTCTGCTGAAAAGAAAATAATTTATTCTGTTGGAATAGATTTAAAAGATTCAGGCGGAAGTATTGGAGATAGCTGGCGAGAGATGGCAGACCCGACATTTAAAATTGATTTTTAGTTGAAATTTAAAAAAATACAATAAATCTAAAAAAAATTGGGCCAACTATGGCCCAATTTTTAAATTAGAATTATTTTTTCAAAAACAAATAAATCATACTACACTATCCTATCCTATCCTATCCTTAAATAAATATCTACAATTAAATTTCTTTGTTTTTTATTTCTTGATAGAAAACTAAAATATCTCCCTCTTCAATTTTTGTGTCTCCCTTATAAAGCAATCCACACTCTTCTCCCTTGCCAACCGCGTCCGCGTCTTTTTTGTTTTTTTGAAGATTAATAAGGTTGCCGATTCCAATTGCTTCTTCGTCTCTAAAAATTTCTATTTTTGTTCCCTTTTTAACGTCTCCTTCAACAACCTTTCCTCCCACAACCTGACGGTCTTTCTCGCTATGAAAAATTTCTAAAACCTTAAGCTTGCCGATATCTGTTCTGATTATCTCCGACTCAACAAGTTTTTCCATCATAGACCTCACCCATTGAACAAGATCGTATATCACATCAAAATTCATTATTTTCATTGACTCGCGCAAAGCTAATTTTACAGCTTGAGGGCTTGTTTTCACCCTAAAACCTAAAATTTTTGTTTTCTTTGCAGACTGCGCTAATTTTAAATCAGAATCACTAATCTCTCCAACTCCTCTCTTCAAAATCCTCAAAACAACCTTTTCTTGAGGAATATCCTTAAATATATTTTCAATCGCTTCCAGCGAACCCACAACATCAGCTTTCAAAATCAAATTTAAAACCTTTTGGTCTGGATTGATAACAAAAACCTCTTTATTCTCTATTTTTCTTTTGTTTTCTTTGATGGAATTTCGCGCTGATTCAATGCTCGGATAAACCTTGAATTTTTCTCCAACCCGCGGAACATTTTCAAAACCAATAATAACCACGGGCATTGATGGAAACGCTTCTTTGATAGATTTCCCTTGAAAATTTTCCAAAATCTTAACCCTGCCAAATGTTGTTGATGTTCCCACGATGTCTCCTAATTTTAGAATACCATCCCTTATAAGCAGAGTGGCCGTTGCTCCTCTTTGAGCGTCTAAATACGCTTCTATTGCAACACCACAAGCAACATCTTCAAGCGTTGTTTTTAATGATTGCATTTCTGCAAGCAATAAAATCAATTCTAATAGATCTTCTATCCCTTTGCCTGTCTTAGCTGATACATTAACCGACGGTATTTTTCCTCCCATTGATTCTAATATAACGCCGTTTTCAGAAAGTTCTCTTTTTACTTTTTCAGGGTCTGCCTCGGGCTTATCCATTTTATTTATTGCCACAAGCATAGAAATTCCAGCTTTTTTAATATGTGACATTGCTTCTTTGGTTTGCGTTTTTACGCCCTCGTCTGCGGCAACCACCAAAACAGCGATGTCTGCCACTTTTGCTCCCCGAGAACGCATTGCAAAAAACGCGCTATGTCCTGGCGTATCAATAAAAGTAATTTTTTTATTATCTTTTTCCACTTCATAAGCGCCAATATGCTGGGTAATACCTCCTGATTCCTTTTTAAGAATATTAAAATCCTTAACAGCTTCAAGCAATGAAGATTTGCCATGGTCAACATGTCCTAAAACCACCACCACAGGCGGTTTACTTTTTAAATTTTCTTTTGAATATTTTTTTTCGTCCATATAAAATTTACAAAACTTAAAATTATCTTAATACAAATTTCTTTTTTATTCAAGGATTTACAAAAAAGCCCCTGCTTAACAAGTAAGCAGGGGGCGTATACTCAATTGATGTCATAGACCGAAATAAGATATGTATATCTATGAAGGAATATGTAGTTTTCTGTTATACTGACAAGCATCTCCCTCTGTTCTTTTTGAAAAATTGTATTAAGAGCTTGAGAAAATTCATCTGGAAAAATTTTCGGAAAATTCTTTTTTGCCCAAGAAACAATTTTTTCCGCATCCCTTTCAGGATAGAGAAATTTTTCTTTCTCAAACAACTTGACTACTATTTCTCTCATTTTTTCCTCCTTTTTCCATTTCTCTTACAAAATCAAACATACAAACAAACCTGCCTTCCCTTTTATACTTTTCTTTTCTTAGATTTCTAAGAATCCTCTTTGTTGTTTCTATTCCTTTGTTTCCCTTATTCTTTTTCTGCATTTTTTCCTCCCTTATATTAATTTGTTAAGGTTTCAAATTTTTAATTTACTTAGTTGTAATTAAAGAATAACACTTAATCTCATCTTTGTCAAAAAAAAATAGGCTTATTCTGTTTCTATACAAAAGTTACAGCTTTTTTAATAGCATTTTTTTCTTCTTCAGACAAAGAATAATCTGAAGCCCCTCCTTTCACTGGTTTAGCATAAACACGATTCGTTTCCTTCCCAAAATGACTGGTAATCACTAATCCGTTATTATTCTCATCTAACAAAGAAAGGGAAAAACTTTGATTTCCACCTGTATCATTAAAGGAATTAAATCTTATTATTCCTAT
>JAYELF010000043.1:0-2861 GCA_034717275.1 Patescibacteria group bacterium | reverse complement strand
TGGTTTTTGTAATATTTGATAGAAATAAATAGGATTTTTTAATTTTTTTTGTTCTTTAAATCAAACGGAGGGAAGAATGAATACAAAAAATCATAACAGAAAGAAAAAGAAATCAACAAAAAAGGCGTGTAAACAGAACTCGCCTTTCTCATTTTTAATAAAAGTATTATAATTAAATTATTAAAAAAGGTCGCATTATAAAATAGATATTATATGCTTATATCAATCCTTATTGCTGGATTTGGTGGAGGAGTAATAAGGGGATTGGTTGGCTTTATCAAGCATCAATTTTCTTATAAATATACTGGCTTTAGTATTTCTTATTTTTTGGGAATGTGTTTTCTTTCTGGAATTGTCGGGTTTTCGTCGGTAGTCGCAATCAAGGGAGTTGGATTTAATTTTATGGATTCTTTTACTCCGGCGCTAAGCTTTATTGTTGGCTACGCAGGAGGTGATTTTATAGAAAATATTTATAAAATCATTATAAAAAAGCCTTCCCTCTATTCCCTTTCTAACAAACTAAAAGACAAATAGAATTATGAAAAAAATCAGAAATTTTTTTGGCTGGGTTTTGTTGCTTGTCGGGTTGTCAATAATAATTTGCAGTTTATACTCATCTTATAATATTTTTACAGCTAAAACAGACCCGCCGAAAATTTTTAAAATGACTGACAGTTCAGAAATAAACAACGAAACTCAAAAAACCATTACAAACAAGGAAGACGAACAAATGAAAGAAATGATGAGACAGCAAATCAAAGAATTTATTCCGCCATCATCAATCCCAAAGTCCCTAAATTTAATCGCATGGTCTGTTTTTGTCGGGATTTTAATACTTGGAGGAGGCAAAATCTCATTTCTTGGAATCAAGTTAATAAAATTGTAAAAAATTTTTAACGCATTTGTTTTATTTGTGTTTTAGAAAAATATTTTAATTTGCGCCTTTCCCGTATTTTTTATTTTGGGAGTATTTTTAATTTTTTTATTTTTTATCAGATAAAATTATGAAACTTATAGCTGATTTCCATCTTCATTCAAAATATTCTCGAGCAGTTTCTCCTAAAATGGATTTGGAAAATATGGATAAATGGGCAAGTATAAAAGGAGTTGACGTCTTGACTACGGGCGATTTTACTCATCCTGATTGGTTTAAAATATTAAAAGAAAAATTAGAGCCGTCTGAACAAGGACTTTTTAGATTGAAAAATTCTCGTTTTAAAACCCGCTTTATTTTAACAACAGAAATATCCAATATTTATGTTAAAAACGGAAAAACAAGAAAAATACATAATGTAATTGGCGCTTCTTCTTTTAAAATAGCGGAAAAAATAAATAATTGTTTGAGCAGTATAGGTAATTTGAGGGCAGACGGAAGGCCAATTTTAAAATTAGAATCAAAAGAGCTGTTAAAAATCGTCTTAGATGTTTCAGAAGATTATTTTTTTACTCCAGCGCATATTTGGACGCCGTATTTTGGGCTTCTTGGCTCAAAATCCGGGTTTGATTCAATTGAGGAATGTTTTGAAGATTATTCAAAATATATATATTCTGTAGAAACTGGGCTTAGTTCAGACCCTCCAATGAATCGGCGGCTTTCAGAATTAGACAGAATTACATTGATAAGCAATAGTGACGCCCATAGTCTTCAAAAAATAGGAAGAGAGGCAAACGTTTTTGATACTGAATTAAGTTATTCTTCAATACTTTCTGCCATTAAAAATAAAGACCCTAAAAAATTTTTATACACTATTGAATTTTATCCTCAAGAGGGAAAGTATTACTATGACGGACATCGTGAATGCGAAGTAAGCTGTTCTCCCGCGCAGACAAAAAAATATAATGGCGTTTGTCCTGTTTGTGGAAAGCCCTTAACTGTCGGAGTTTTAAATAGAGTAGAACAGCTGGCTGATAAACCAGAGGAACTTCAATCGCACAATGTAATTCCTTATAAGAGCATAGTTCCATTGTCAGCAATAATCGCTGAAACATTGGGCGTTGGAGAGGGAACAAAAAAAGTAGAAAAATATTATCAAGCATTGATTGAAAAATTCGGCTCAGAATTTAAATGTTTGCTTGATGTCCCTGAATCAGACCTGAAATTAGCAACATTGCCAGAGATTGTTGAAAGGATTTTAATGGCAAGAAAAGGCAAGCTTGAAGTTAAACCTGGATATGACGGAGTTTTTGGAAGGATAAAATTTTTTTCTCATAACAAAAAGAGATATCCATTAAAACAATCAACCCTTTTTTAATTTTTATGTCAAAACGAACAGAAAAAGTAAGCGAGCTGATGAAAAGGCAATTAAGTGAGATTATTTTTAGAGAAATAGATTTTCCAAGAAATGTTTTGGTTACATTAACCAGAGTTAAGGTTTCTGATGATTTAAGCTCCGCAAATATATATATGGGCACTTTGCCGGAAAAAGAATCCCAAAAAATATTAAAAATTTTAAATTTTAAAATTTATAGTATTCAAAAAGAAATTGATAAACGATTGAGAATGAGGCCAATCCCGAAAATTAGATTTTTAGAGGAAAAGGAAACAAAAAAAGCGGCGATAATTGAGCAGGTTTTGGAAAAGATTCAAAAAGAAAACAAGGGGGACGATTGAAAAATAAGCAAAAAATGGTAAGATACGCATATAAAGGCACGGTAGCCAAGTGGCTTAGGCAGGGGACTGCAAATCCCTTTACGTGGGTTCGATTCCCGCCCGTGCCTTGTATTTGCCCGGGTGATGAAATCGGCAAACATGCAACACTTAAAATGTTGTGAGCGTAAGCTCTTGTGGGTTCAAGTCCCACCCCGGGCACAAAAAAAATAACTCAACCCACATTTAGAATAATAAAATAAAAAATAAAGGT
>JAYELF010000042.1:12948-14858 GCA_034717275.1 Patescibacteria group bacterium | reverse complement strand
GCAATAAAATCAATGGGAATATTGTTTTTTTCCAAAACCCTAATTACTCCTATGTGAGCCAATCCTTTAATTCCGCCAGAACCCAAAGCCAATCCAATCTTTGGTAAAACTGATTTCATATTTATATTAAATATTATTTTTTCATATAATCATTTTTTATACAGGCCTTTCTTTTTTTTCTTTTAATTAGAAAAATAATAAATTATTATTTTCGTTTAACCATACCTTGCATTCTTTATAATTCGGCATCATTGTTTCTACCTTATTCCAAAACTTTTTTGAATGATTTTTATGTTCTATATGAGACAATTCATGAACAACAACATAATCAATAACATCAAGAGGAGACATTATTAATCGCCAGCTAAAATTTAAATTTCCTATAAAACTGCATGACCCCCACCTTTTCTGCGCGTTTGTTATGGATATTTTTCTGAATCTAATTTTATTTTTCTCTGCGTACAATTTTACCCGTTCTGATATTTTTATATACGCCATTTGTTTATACCAATTAATAAAAATTTGTTTGGCTTTATATGTGTTTCTTTCAGACAAGACAAATCCATTATTAAATTTTAAGGCGCAATCAGAATTTTTTACAATTTTTAACTTATACTCCTTGCCTATATATAAAAAATTTTCATTATTGATAAATTTTTTTTGCGTAATTTTTTTTAATTTTCTTATTGCTTCGTCTGTTTTTTTCTTAATCCAAAACCTTTTTTCGTAAATAAATTTATCTATACATTTATTTGAAACAAGAAATGGAGCGCGGATAATAAGCCGAGCATCAGGGGTAATAATAAGCGCGATTGTCCTTCTTCTTGTTCTAATTATTTTATCTGCGTTAATTTTTTCCATTTTACAACCTATATCCTTATTATCGATTATCGCCACTTCCATGAAGTTGATTTCTATGTTTTCTAGATTTTAATTTTTCAATATTGAAACAAGCTATTTCATCTAATTGCAAGTTTAATTCCGTTGCGATTTGCGCAATATACCATAAAACATCACCTAATTCTTTCTTAATTTCTTGCTTTCGTTCTTCGTCAATAATTCCATTGTTGTCTCTTAAAACTTTCTTAATTTTTTCTGCCACTTCTCCGCTTTCGCCAACAAGACCTAAAACCGGATAAATAAAATTATTATCCTTGTTTGGGTAAATAGCTGTTTCCCTTGATTTATCTTGATATTCCTTAAAATTCATAATATTAATTTAATATTTAATAATTGATTTTATTCTTTGTTTTTGCGACTATTTAATTAATTTTACCATTTTTTTTCCTTTAATGTAAATGAAAAAAATTGCCTTTGGCAATTTTTTACACAAATCAATGTTTTAAAATAATTAAAATCTATTCAGATATTATTTTTATATTTTCAATAATCACATCCTTAATCGGACAATCGCGTTCATCTGTAGCAGTGTTCTCAATATCCCTGACAATATCTATTCCCTCTATGACCTTGCCAAAAACAGTATGCTTGGTGTCAAGAAAATTATTATCATTGGTATTTATGAAAAACTGGCTGCCATTAGTGTCTGGTCCCGCATTTGCCATAGCAATCGTTCCAATAATATTGTGATTATTGGAATAAATTTCATCAGCAAAAGTATATCCTGGTCCGCCTGTGCCCCATTTGTCTTTAAGAGAATCATTTTTTGTCAAAGGGTCCCCTCCCTGAATCATAAATCCTTTAATTATTCGATGAAACTTTACATTGTCATAAAAATCAGATTTAGAAAGTTTTATAAAGTTTTCTACCGTCTTAGGCGCGTCAAATAAGAAAAATTCTATTTTAATTTCCCCAAAATTAGTTTTCATTATCGCAATCATATTATTGTCAGGAGTTATAGCGTTATTGTTTGTTATCTTTTCTTTTTCTTCTTCCATAGTTCCTTTTTC
>JAYELF010000042.1:0-12938 GCA_034717275.1 Patescibacteria group bacterium | reverse complement strand
AATAAACCCCTACAGTTAAAATCATTAATAATATTAATATAATATAATATTTTTTCATAAATTAACAACTGTTTAAAATATTAAATAAGTCCTATTGATTTAATAATAATCTTGTTTTCAAAAAATAGCAAATTGTTTTTACTTTAATTGTTGTAAAATTTTGCCTAATTCTTTAATTTTTTCTCCATAAAGAGTCCAATTACCCTGCTTTTGCGCTTGAATTGCTTGTTGGTAATACTGATTAGCTCTGAAAATAAGATTTTTTTGGGATATCAAAGGAGCTTCTTTTTCTATTTCTTCTTTGGAAAATTCCTCCCCTTCTGCTTTAAAAATTTTATTAAGAGCGTCTTCCAATGTTTTTTCCATAGCAATTTTGTTTTCAAGGGCCACGATCACCCTTTTTAACTCTGGAATCTTGCCTCCTTCCGCGCGAATATACAATGGCCTGATATATAAGAGGGATTCTTTAATTGGAATAACTAAAAGGGGTCCCTGATTGACCTTAGACCCTCGCTGGTCCCAAAGAGAAATCTGGGCGGAAATTTCCGGGTCTTGGTTAATCCTATTAATAATTTGCTTGGGCCCAAAAACCAATTTTTGCTTTGGAAAATAATAAACAGCTAACTTTCCGTAGTTTTCCTTGTCTGACCTTGCCACCATCCATGCGGATAAATTATCCTTTCCTTGCGGAGTAAACGGAATCATTAAAATAAATTCTTCTTTCATCTCTTCAGGAAGTTTCATTATAATATGACGCATCATTGAATCTTTTTCCCCTTCAGATATAACCGGAACCTGCCATTTATCTTCTTTATTGTAAAAAATCTGCGGTTCTTCCATATGGTAAACAGCGTAAAGAGCTGTTTGATAGACAAAAATATCTTCTGGATAACGAAGATGGCTTACTATGTCCTTTGGCATATCTTTTAATGGCAAAAAACTGTTTTTGAAAATTTTAGCATAGGTCTGGATTAATGGGTCTTCTGGGTCAGCAATATAAAATTGCATCTTGCCGTTATATGCGTCAATTACTATTTTTACTGAATTTCGGATATAATTTATTTTGTTTAAACCTCCCACTCTTTCAGAATAAGGGTATAAATTACTAACAGTGTAGGCATCATAAATCCATTTCAACTCTCCATTGCTGTTAATTACTAAGTAGGGGTCATTATCCAATCTTAGAAAAGGAAGAACCTGTTTAACCCTTTCTTTAATATTTCTGTAATACATTATTCTGCTTTCAGGAGTAATATCGCTTGAAAATAAAAGTTTTGGTTCTTTGAAGCGAACAGCCATAAGAAATTTCCTTAAAAAAGAATGTATCGGCACTCCCCCTTTTCCCTGATAAACGCAAAATACATTTTCCTCGCCTGATGGATAATCAAACTCTTTAGCTTTGGTGTTAACTACCACATAATCTTTGGTTAGTTCGCCAAAATAAATTTCCGGACGAGTAATTTTTAGCGAATCAACAGTAGATGTTGGAGGCAAGTCCTTAACAAATAATTCAGGCAGACCCTCTTGTGTTACCTCGTTAACAGGGCTTAACGTAAGGCCAAAACCATGAGTAAAGGTAAGATATTTATTAATAAAGGTACGATGCGGCAAGTTTTGGGAATTCAATTCACGAGGAGAAAGCAAGATTTGACGATATTCTCCATTAATCAAATAACGGTCATTGTCAATTGAAGTAAAATCGTAATAAGTGCGAATCTCCTGCATCTGGCCAAAAGTGTCTAAAAGCGGTTCTCTATCCCAAAGACGAACATTTTTAATAGTTGCTTGATTTGCCTTAATGTCTTCCATAGTTAAAGAAGTTTCTCCTTCCAATTTGCGTTCTTCAACCTTGTCTAATTTAAACGCTTTTTGCGTTCCCTCAATATTATTGGAAATATAGGGACTTTCCTTAACCAATTCGTTTGGGTCCACAATAAATTTCTGCAGAATAATCGGATAAACCAATCCTCCTAAAACAACAACACCTAAATACGCGCCTATTACTGCCGATAAAAGACGATATTTTTCTTTAAAAATGTTAATAAAACATACAATAGCTCCTATTATGAAAATTAAACTTAATAATTTTAAAACAGGCAGTCTTGCATGAATGTCAGTAAAATTAGCGCCTGTAAAAGAGCCGGCAGATGAGTAAAGCAAATTTGGAATTTTAATAAAATAGGTTTGCGCGGCAAGCGTTAAAAGAAAAAAACAAAACATTAACAAAAGATGAACTCTGGGTTTCTTTTCTATTTTCTCTTCAAATGTTTTGCCTTGAAAAAAATACCGAAGAGGCTGGGATTTTTGTTTTAAAAAAGGAAACGCTCCTTTGATAAAATAAATTAAAGCAGAACCAACTATGGAAACCAAGGCAATCCAAAGCAAAAATCCAATAACTATTTTAAGAAATGGCAAAGTAAAAAAATAAAAAGAAATATCCCGATTAAAAATCGGGTCTAATGCCCCAAAAGAAGTAGAATTTAAATATTTGAGCAGAACATTCCAATTAGCAACTTCGGCTAATCCGGTAAAAAAACCAATAAGCAAAGAAAAATAAAGTATAATTTTTCCAATATGCTTTCCAATATCTATTTGTTCTGCCCTTTGGTTTAAGGCGATTAGAACAGGCTTATGTTTAGTAAGTAAACAGGCAATTTTTAAATTAAAATAAATTAATGTAAAAGTGATTAAACCAACTATCAAACCCAGTAGAACTTTAACGCTTAAAATCGTAATAAAAATATTTTCAAAACCAATCTCTTGAAACCAAAACCAATCAGTCAATAGATGAACAATGCTCGGCAAAATAAAAATAAAAAACAATACAACAATTAAAATAAAATATTTTATTTTCATAATATAATTTTAATCTATTATTTTACTGATTGCAACTATTAATAATTAGTCGTCAAGGCAATTTAAAAATATCTTATCTTTATTTATTTTTTGTAGAATAGATTGCAATAGCAATGCCCATCTTTTTCAATTTCTTCTTTACACCATCTACAAGGACAAATTTTATCTCTATCTTCCTGAAATTTTCCGATTATTTTTCTGCAAGGGCAATATCTTGCGCCATATTTTTTTTCATTTGCTAAAAGTCCTTTTATCAATGCATCAACAGCCCTTTTGTCCGGATTTAATTGAAATCCGTTTCTTTCCGCATAATCCTTATACCATTCTATTGTTTCTTCAATTTCCTGCTGATTTATGCTCTGTTTTACTTCTTCATTTTTTGCTTCTTCCTTTTCATCTACTGGCTTTTGTTCCACTGGCTTTTGTTCCACTGGCTTTTGTTCCGCCCCTTCTTTGCTTTCTTGCTCGCCACTTTCTTCCAATGTTTTGTCCAACCACTCTTTAATAGTTTCTTTTGCCCTAACTCCGACAAATCCGCTTACTGGTTTGTTATTTATAAAAAGAATAACTGTTGGAATTCTCTCAATTTTAAGTTTTTGAGAAACAAGAGGAGCCGCATCTAAGTTAACTTTTGCTAAAATAATCTTATCCTGATACTCATCAGCTATATTGTCTAATATGGGCGAAAGCACATTGCATGGTTCGCACCAGACTGTCCAAAAATCAATTAAAACTGGCTTTTCCGCTTTTTGAATTTCTTCGTCAAAATTTTGGTCATTTAACGCTATTTCCATATATTTTATTTTATATTTTATTAGTTTATTATTTTATTAGTTTATTATTTTTTTTACATAAGCCACGCCCAATTTTTATCCGGTATCTAATATTTATTTTCCAGCTTCCTTGTCTGACCAAATCAAAAAAAGCCGTTTCTTAAAATTTCCTCTTTCTTTTCTTCGCGCTTTTTGTTCTTTTTCAATTATCTTAAAACATATATCTTCGCTTTCAGCAATAGATTTAATTATTTCTAAAACATCCGCAAGTTCTTTTTCTAATTCTTTTTTATTTGCCTTTATTACTTCCTTGGATTCCTCAATTAATTTTTGTCTCAACTCCTTCTTAAATTCATTTTCTTTCATTATCCTTAATTCATATTTGCCATTATTGGACTCAATAATTTCGGGAATCTTGTCTCTTATTAATTTTTTATGATAAAATTTTTTCATTTTTTTTATTCTATCAAAAAATTTTTAATGGAATGATAAAAAAATTACAAAATTAGCAGAAAAAGAAAATATTTCAAACTCGCAAATAATAAAAATTAGGCCTCTGCAAATCTAAAATCCAAAACCGGATGTTTGAGACATTTTTTTTGCCACAATCACCTGAACCTTCTTCATTGCTTCATTAAAACATTCTTTTATAATGTTTTCTTGTTCTTCTATGTTTATTTCTGGATTTAATTCAACTTTCTCTATATGCATTTTGCCATTAATGCTTATTTTAACACCTGATTTTTCAACCTCTACTTTTTCCTCCTCTAATTTTTTCTGCAACGCCCTAATTTCATTTATCTTTTTCAATTTTTCAAACATATGTTTAAAATATTATTCTATAATACAATAGACCTTTAATTAATTTTATTTTTATGCTCTTTGTTTTTTAAATTTATTGATTTAATGTAATTGCAATAATCGCAATCAGAATTTGATTCGGGAACTTTATTACTGTTTAGACATTTATAAATATCAAAAAGCGTTTTTTCAACCCAAGAACTATCTCCTGTATAAGGGATTAGATTAACTCTGAATTCTAACTTTTTATCAAACGCCTTTGCGTCGCTAATACCATTACAGTAAACAAAATAACCGGTATTAGAAACATTGTATCCATTCTGAAGTAAAAGCCACTGATAAATCTCCATCTGCCTTTTGTAAGAATTCTGCCATTCTTGGTTTAATTCAACAACCTCGTCTTTTTTAGCAGTCGCCTTATAATCAACCACTATAAATTCTTTTTTAGAATTTTGCCAAAGGTCGTCAATCGCGCCAAAAATTAAAAAATTAGTTGGTTTGTGCAGAAATTGAACACCCGTAAAGTTATGTCTCCATTTATTCAAATCCTTATGAGGAATCGGCAAAGCGTCAATGCCATATTTTTCAATCAACGGATGTTTTAAGCCATTAGCGCGATAAATATCAAATTCTTGTTTTAATAAAGTATCAACAGCTGAATTTAATGTAAATGGATACCCCGGAGGCCTTCCTACGCCCAATTTTCTATCATAATAGAAACATCTAGGGCATGCTAAAAATAGCTCAATTTTTGAACGCGATATTTTGAAAGGTTCTTTTGACCCTATCTGATACAGTCCTGTTGTTTTTTGAGAATTATAATATTGAGACATATTATTTCTCTAAATTACGCTTATTTTTTCTAATTTCTCAACAAACATCTCAACATCTTCTAATGCGTTGCATTTGCCAAGAGATCCTCGCAATCCTGCTTTTATTATTTCAGAGTCGCAACGAACTGCGCCAATAATCCTATTTTCCAATTCTCCTAATTTGTTTATTATTATTTTTTCAATATCTTTTGATTTAATTTTGTTTAAGATAAACCAAAAATTTTCTGTTCCCATTTCTCTGCAAAAACCAGCCACTCTTTTTGCGATTGAGATTGATTCAAATGTAGGGTCAAGAATAGTCAAAATAACATCTATGTTATCCTCCATTCGCCTGCCAAAATGTTCAACCCCCGCCTTAGCGTCAATAAGATTTACCTGCTCTCCGTTTACTATAAAATCTCTCGTTACTTTTTCTGTTGGTCCGTCGCATCCCTGTCCATATTCCTTGATTTTTCCTGTTTGGAATAAAATTGTATTTTCTTTTTGGATAAAATATTCAGAAGAAATCTCCTCATCAATATCTATTGGTTTTTGGAAAATAGGGATTGAATCATTTAATCTTGTAAGGGGGGATGGGTCATCAACTGGACAAGTTACTGTTTCTGTTCCGCCAAAAAACTCAATAAGAGCCCTGGGAGCCTGTTCTTCTCTCAATCCAAACATTAATCTAAGAAGTCCTTCTGGATTGGAAGCATCGCCATCCAATGCCAATACCTTGTATTTTTTTGTTTCCAAAACTTTTGCCATTAATGTAACAATGGAACTTTTTCCACTTCCTCCTTTACCGCAAACAAGTATTCTTTTCCCAGAAAGAGATTTGTTTGTTAGGTCTTTTTTTATTTGCTGCTTCTCTGTTTCAATCATTTTTATGTTTAAAATACTTTACTAAGATTTTACTAAGATTTTACTAAGATTTTACTAAATTAAACCTATTGGCGTTTATTTATTATTACTTGATTTAAACTACCACTTTTTTGCTTAAAAAACAAGCTATCCGCAAAACCAAGAAAGCGCCTCTCTATAAAAAAAATTGATAAAGGGGACGGTTCTCTTTTGAACGGGGAATTAGGCGTTTTATTGAATAATGTTATTGTTAAAGTAATCAAAAAACTGCTTTTAAGCAGTCTTTTGAAAATATAAATATTACATTCTTAATATTATATTTAGCTAAGGGGGTTTTGCGGAAAATTTGTGGTAGACTGTTCTTCTGGTTTTTTTGGCTCTTTGTCTGAATCTGCTGATTCATCTACATCTGTCCGCTCTTCAGTCCTGCTTGGCTCTTCTGGCTCGCTTGGTTCTTCTGACGCAGTTTGTTCTTCTGCCCTGCTCGGCTCTTCTGTTGTACTCGGCTCTTCAGGCATAATTGGTTCTTTTGTTTCTTTAGAAGCGCTTGTTGTATCTATTTTTTTCTTACTAACAAAAATATATGCCGCCAACAAAACAACAACAACCACTGCTATTATAATAAAAAGTGTCATAAAATTATAAAAAAAATTGATATTTATTATATTTTCGACCTTGAAGACCTATTATTTAATTTTAATTCAAAAACTATAATAAAGTCAAGCGTTAAAGGTTGTTGATAATTTTATAGATATCCCCAGCTCCCATAATAATAACTATTTCCTCGCCTTTTAAGCAGTTCTTTAAATAACTAATAATTTTGCGTTTTGGAAGATAAAGAGCCCAATCCTTATGAATTTTTTTTATTATCATTTCAGAACTTATTATTTTTTTAATTTCTTTCTTTTCTCTTCCAGCAACATCGTATATGTCGGTTATAATCAACTTGTCTATTGGGTTTTCTCTAATAACTTCAACAAAATCATTAAATAAATAAAATGTCCTCTGATATTGATGGGGTTGAAAAATCAACCAGATTTTTTTATTGGATTGCCCAAATTTTTCTTTAGCAGCCATTATTGTAGCCCTAACCTCGGTTGGATGATGCGCATAATCAGAGATTATTTTTATTTTTTTATTTCCAATTTTTAAATTTTTTTCTTCAAACCTGCGCCAGCAACCCTTGTATTCTGACAAGGACTTAAAACTAATTTTATCTGGGATTTTCAATGCTCGAGCCCCGCTCAACGCGGCCAAGGCGTTATATATATTATGTTCTCCGGGAACCTTTAAAATCTTTTTAATTTTTTTTGAATCTCCAAATTTTGACAATTGATAACTAATAATCAAAAATTTATTATTTATTGATGATTGCTTGTTGGAAAGTATTTTTTGAATATTCTCATCATCTTTGTTTATTATCAATTTTCCATCTTGAGGTAAATGCTTAATAAGTTTCTGAAAACCATTTAATAAATTACTTAAATTTTTGTAATAATCAAGATGGTCCTTTTCTATGTTTGTTAAGATGATAATTTTAGGCCAATAATTTAAAAAAGAGGCATTCCACTCGTCTGCTTCAACAACCAAGTATTTGCTTTTTCCAACTCGGCAATTTGAATTATTAAATTCCCTTATCTTTGTTCCAATAATTACGGTTGGGTCAAGTCCCGCTTTAACCAAAATAAGAGAAAGCATTGCGGTTGTCGTGCTTTTCCCATGCGTTCCTGAAACAGCAATTGTATAATATCTCTTGGTTAATTCCCCTATTGCCTGCGGATAACTTTGGATTTTAATTCCTATTTTCCTCGCTTTTTTTAATTCTGGATTGTTTTCTTTAATTGCGGGACTATAAATCACTAAATCAATCCCTTTTAAAAGATTTTCTTTTTTATGTTTGCCAATAAAAATTTTAATTTTAAGAGTTTTAAAAAAATCAGTGATTTCTGAAGAATTTAAATCAGAACCGCTAACTTTATACCCCTTCTCAAAATAATATTTCGCCAAAGAGGAAACTCCAATTCCGCCAATGCCAATAAAATGAATGCTCATAAATTTTAAATAATTTTGCTTTAATAAAAATTTGCTAAGAATAAAATTGAGCTTGTTATTGAATAAGCAATTGCCTTATAAAAATTATCTTGCCTAGCATTCTATTCTAAAAGCAAAAAAATATAGCCTTATTATTAAGATAAAGAGAGGCAGACAATTATCTATTATTAACTTTCAATCAATTTTCTGAATCAAGAAGAGGAACTGATTCTAATATGGTGTATTTAGGTCCTCCCCTGCTCAATTGGCTTTCCATAACCTCAATTGAATTAATCTCAAATTTTAGAGATATGTCTTCTTCAATCTCTGGTCTTTCCTCAATGTCAATTCTTTTCCAATTCCAAGCCATTATTCTGCCTAATGTAATATGCGGAGAAAAAAGATTGTTTGTTGAATAATTTTTTAATGTTTTTGCGTTAAATAATTTTTTTTCTAAACAATTCTTTAAAAAAGATAAAGATTTTGACTCTTCTCCCTTAACCCAAACCATTCTGGGTGGAATTTTTCCTATTGGACCATAACAAATTTTATTCAGGTTAATAAAAAACTGTTTATTTTTAAAAGAAATATTTTTAACGCTTTTAGAAATGTCTAAGATTTCATTGTCTGTTATATTTCCTAAAAAAGCCAATGTGATGTGAAGATTATCCTTTTTTGTCCAATTAATAATTTTATTAACGGAAATTTCTTGTCCAAGCCAATCAAATTTTTCGTCAATATCTTTTTGAAAAGAGGATAATTTTTGCTTAATCTTCTCTGGGAGATTTATGGCAATAAAAGTTCTATGTATCATATTTATTTATTTTATTTTATTGAAATGAAAAAACTTTTTCTGAAAACGAAAAATATGGTTTCAGGCGAGGCAAGCATTAAAAATATAAAAAATTTCAATTGAATTATAACACGATTTAAGCTAACATAAAAATATGAAAGAAGCGTATTTATATGAAAAGCTAAAGCATAAAAAGGTCCGATGTTTGAACTGCACTCATCATTGTATTTTGTCTCCTAAAAAACGAGGAATCTGTGGCGTAAGAGAAAATATAGATGGAAAATTATATTCTTTGACCTATGGAAAGGTCTGCGCAATAGAAATAGACCCGATTGAGAAAAAACCGTTTTTTCATTTCGCGCCCGGAACCAAGTCATTGTCAGTAGCCACGGTTGGATGCCAATTTTCCTGCAAAAGCTGCCAAAATTGGGTTATATCGCAAGGCCCAAAATTAAGTAAAAAAATTGAGGGAGAAAATATTTCTCCAAAAAAAATTGTTGAAATCGCAAAAAATAAAAAATTACCAAGCATATCCTATACATATACAGACCCAACAGTGTTTTCAGAATACGCTATAGACACAATGAAGGAAGCTCGAAAACAAGGAATTAAAAATGTATGGGTAACAGCCGGATTTTTATCAAAAGAACTTCTTAATTTAATTTCTCCATATTTAGACGCAATAAATGTTGATATAAAAGGTTTTTCAAATAAATTTTATAATAAATACTGCGGGGGTCGCCTTGCTCCTGTATTAGAAACCTGCAAAAATATTAAGAAAAAAAATATTTGGCTTGAAACAACGACATTAGTTCTTCCAACATTAAATGATTCAGAAAAAACGCTTAAGAATATTGCTAAATTTATTAAAAATGAGTTAGGTCCTGAAACACCTTGGCATATTTCTCAATTTTGCGGAGCCATTTCTTGGAAACTAAAGCATATCCCGGATACACCAATCCAAACACTAAAAAAAACATATAAAATTGGCAAAGACGCAGGATTAAAATATGTTTATATTGGGAATATTGCCAGCACTGACGCAGAAAACACCTACTGCCCTAAATGCGGAACAAAAGCAATACAAAGAAATGGTTATTTTGTTAAAAAATTTGATAAAAACGGAAAATGTCCAAAATGCAACGAAGATTTAAATTTAATTTTAAAATAATATGATAATATTTGCTTGTTTCTCTCCACATCCGCCCCTCTTGCTTCCAAATATTGGTCCAGACAAGGACAAAACAAGAATTAAGAATACGATTAAAAGCTTGCAATTATTGGGAAAAAAATTTAAAGAATTAGACATAGACGCCTTGATTATTTCTTCTCCTCATTTAGATTGGGGTTTTAATGTTCCATTGTTTTTTATTGCTCCGAATTTTAGCAAAGAAATTAAAAAATATTTAATAAAATCGGAAACGCCTCAATCCTATTTCAAGGAAGGAAAAAACATTTATTCTCAATTAAAACCAAATAAAAAATATGCCTTAATCGCGTCTGGCGATATGTCTCACTGCCTAAAAAAAGAAGGGCCTTATGGTTTTCATCCAAATGGTCCAAAATATGACAAAGCATTGATAAAATTTTTAAAAACTAAGGAAACAGAAAAATTTTTAGAATTAGATAAAATGTTTCCGCGGGCAGAAGAATGCGGGCTTCGCTCTTTTTCTTTTATTCTTGGAATCTTAGAAGCCTCAAAAATAAACTGGCAACCAGAAATCCTATCCTATGAAAATCCATTTGGCGTTGGATACCTTACAGTAAACATAAAATTAAATTAAGACCAATAAAAGCTTTCAATTAAATTAAAGGTTGCTAAAATAAAATAATAAAATCAAATAATTTATGAATAAAAAAATCTTATTAAAAATTTTAATTATTGCTACTGGTTTATTATTGGTCTGTGGAGGTGTTTTAATATATTATTATTCAAAAAATCATAAACCTGATATTACGCCGCCAATAATAGACACAACAGACCCAGGCGGAGACAAGCCCTATCAACCGCCAGTCAATGAGATAAAATATTATACAGAATCAAGAGACGGTTATGTTAAGTTGACAAAAGAAAGCCAAGAACAACTAAGCCAAGAAATAAGCAAAAAAGGAGGGCTCGCGTTAAATGAAATTGATAGATTGGCATACTCTCAATTAACGTATATGGATTTAAGCCATTTTAACAAACTTTGTGACATTTCTATTTTGGTTGATTTTATAAACCTAAAATATTTAGACCTAAGCTATACAAATATATCTGATGTTTGTCCTATAGCAAACCTAAATAATTTAGAATATTTAAATCTAAGCAATACAGATATTTCAGATATATCTTGTTTGCAAAATCTGATTAATTTAAAAGAATTAAATTTAAATTCTACAAATGTATCTGATGTTTCTCCTTTATCGCAATTAATTAATTTAAAAAATTTGAGTTTAAGTTCTACGGAAATAATTAACATTTCTCCTCTGGCGCGCCTTACAAATTTAGAGTATTTAACTCTGGACAATACAAATATTTCCGAGGTATCTTATCTGCAAACCCTAATAAATCTAAAAGTGTTAAGCTTGAGGTCCACTAATGTTTTCAGGATTTGGACATTTAAAAAATTAACAAATTTAAAAAAATTATATTTGTTTAACACGGGCGTTTCTGACATCTATTCATTAAGATATTTAAAAAATCTAATATATTTAGATATATCTGAAACTAATGTATCTAAGTCAAATCTTAAAAAATTTACAGACGAATTACCTGATGTGTTTATTCTCTGGCCATAAAATCAACATCAATAATAAAGTTTATTTAAAAAAAATCTTTTATGGGTTTAGCTTTACTCGCTAAATTAGCGATTGAAAATTATATTGAAAAAGAAAAAATTATTTCTACGCCAGATAATTTGCCAAAAAAATTTTTAAATAAAAAAAGCGGAGTTTTTATTACAATTAAAAAAAATGGAAATTTAAAAGGATGCATCGGAACATATCTGCCGACAAAAAAGAATATCGCAGAAGAAACAATCCAAAACGCTATTGTAGCTGCTACTAAAGATTACAGGTTTGAACCAATTAGAAAAGAAGAATTGCCAGAACTATCTTATATTGTTTATATTTTAGAAAAACCAAAACTAATCAAAAACATCAAAGAATTAAACCCAAAAATTTTTGGCGTAATCGTGAAAACAAACAATCCCCCATTAAAATCAGGGCTTTTGCTTCCAGGATTAAAAGGCATAGATACAATAGAAAAACAATTATCAGATGTTTGCCAAAAAGCCGGGATTAATCCTGTTAAAGAAGAAATAATAATTTACAAATTTATTGTTAAAAAGTTTTGTTAAAAAATGATTAATCAAGAAATTGCCAAATTATTTTACGAAATGGAAGAATATTTAAATATAAAAGGAGGAACTCCTTTTAAGCCAAGGGCTTACAGAAAAGCTGCTAATATTTTAAATAATTCAAAAGAGGATATTTCTAATGTTTATAAAAAAAACGGGTTAAAAGGATTGCAAGAAATTTCTGGAATTGGCAAAAGTATTGCAAAAAAAATAGAAGAATATTTAAAAAAAGGAAAAATTAAGGAACATAAAACCCTCCAAAAAGAAACAAGTATTCGCCAGATTGTGACTCATTACTTTAAAACCAAGGGTTTAAACCTGAAAGAATTGAAAAACAACGCAAAAAAGAAAAAAATAGTTTATTCCAGGTTTACAAAACCGGCCCAACAGTTATTAGAGCTGGCTGGCTCAACAAAAAAAGCAAAACAAGCGATTGATGTTGTCGCTAAATGGGCAAAATCAAGAAATTTAGATTATGCTATTGAAACGGTTTTTAAAAAATGGCTTGAATTAGACCGTCTAAAACCAAAAAAAATTGTTAAAAAGCCATATTATCAAAATATACCAATGATTTGGTCGGAAACCAAGAAAAAATGGTTTGTTGTTAACGAAAATGGTGAATGGCTTGAATTTGCAGGCAAAAAATCTGATATTAAATGGAAAATAG
>JAYELF010000041.1:0-14936 GCA_034717275.1 Patescibacteria group bacterium | reverse complement strand
GCTTGATGGGGCTTTCTGTCTGGATCTGGGCAATGTGCCCGGCAGCACGGGCAGCTTCCTTGGCTTCCGTTGCGCCCGGTAGTCCCGTAGAAATTTGGTTTTTGATTTGTCTCGAGCCGCAGGCTCGAAAAAAAAATATATTATATACAAATAAAGCAAAAATATGTTTCAAAAAATTTTAAATTTTATAAAATTTCATAATGCTTTTACTATTAGCTTGGTTTTGATTTTTGTTTTTGGAGCTTCAGTTTTTGCTTCAGAGACAATAAGAGAATCAACAATAGGAAAAACAATAATTGAACAGAAGGGGATTGATAATACGGTTTTATTATCTGCTAATTTAGACAATCTTGATTTTGGAATGAAAATTACAAATGTTTCTGAAGATAAAGAAAACTATTATGTTAACTACACTTATCAAACCTTGGATATTAAAGATAATATTTGGCAGGAAGCCAGAAGAATAGAAACCTTGACTGTTTCCAAATCCGCTTTATCTAATAGGGATTTAGGGCTTTATATTACCGAAGAATTGGGAGAGGCAACAGATAGCGAGTTAGCTTATTTAAAGCAAGTTCAGCAAAAACAAAAGCAAAATGGTAAAACTTTTATTCAAGAAACCACAAAATATACCGGATTGATTGGCTTGGTTTTTAATTCCGCAATAAAAGAATTGCCTGGATACGAGATAGTAGTCAAACCTCCAAAACGTCAGCCAATAGTTTATAATGAACCAGTGGCTTCGGAGAGCGGGTCTCCCGAAGATTCTTGTGTTCCAGATTGGAGTTGTTTGGTATGGAAGCCAGACGCTTTAGAAGTTTCTGCTGGACAGGAATTTACCCAAATTAGAGAATGTATTGATTTAAATAGTTGTGAAAGCGAAGAAGACAGGCCTTTGGAAATTCAAATCGCGGTTGGCGCTCGTCAAGCAGAGGATAATTCTGGCGGTTCTGGGGGAGAGGGGTGCGATGTTCACACATATTATTATGATGGGGATGGAGACGGTTATGGCCATTATGGAAGTTTTCAATCTTCTTGTACTCAACCAGAGGGTTATGTTTTGGATAATAGAGATTGCGATGACAGTAACGCTTCTGTAAATCCGGGGGCTGAAGAAATTTGCGATGACAGGATAGATAATAACTGCGATAACAAAATAGATATGGCTGATGATAGTTGTAAGGCGGAAGCAACCTCTACGGAAGCAACCTCTACGGAACCAGTTTGCGATTCAGAAAATCTGGATTTATGTGATACACAAGAATTATGCGAAGGCGTTAGCTTGTATTGGTATGATGGCTCTTGTAATTTAGAATCAGAAATTGTTGAGCCGATTTGTAGCGCGGAGCGCTTGGATTTATGCGGAAGCGAAACAGAATGTCAGGCAGTGAGCGGTTATTGGTATGATGATGCTTGTAATGCTGAAGAGGAAACTCCGGCTTGTGTTGTTGATTGGCAGTGTGGCGATTGGACGCCATTATTGGAAACAATTGCTTGCGGAGAAATATTTACACAAACAAGGACTTGCGCTGACGCTAATGAATGCGGAGCTGACGAGGAGAAACCAAGCGAAAGTCAAGAAGCAATAGGGAGTGATTGCGCGAGTTGCGGGACGACCTCTTGCGATGCTGGTTTGAATTTAACAGGAGAATGTCAGAATACTTGTGTTGATGGAATTTGCCAAGATTGTACTCCGAGTTGTAATTGTATTGAGGGCTATCAAAAAGATGACAACGGTGTATGTCAATTGATTGATGAGTAATCAATAATCAATCATCAATCTTGCAGAGATCGGGTCTCTGTAAACTTAATAATCAAGGGAGACCCGCTCTCCCCCAAGGGAGACCCGCTCTCCCCCAAGGGAGACCCGCTCTCCCCTAAAATTTGAGGTGTAATAATCAGTTATTATTTTTCAATTATCAATAATCAATTATCAATTATCAATAATCAATAATCAATAATCAATTATGATGAAAAAAGTTAAAATTAAAACAACTCGGGACGAAATAAAAATAAAGGGAAAAGACAAAGAAAAAAACAAGATACAAGGAACAGAAAGAATAAATAATGACGAAGACAAAGGCGCAATATGGGGAGTGATTAGCAAAATTTTAATTTATGGATTAGCATTTTTATTGCCATTATTCTTTTTGCCTTGGACATCTAATGTTCTGGACTTCAATAAGCAGATATTACTGAATGTTTTTGTCTTTTTAGCGCTTTTATCTTATTTGGTTAAGGTTTTGGTTTCTGGAAAATTAAAAATTAACTCAAGTTTAATCAATATTCCAGTCATTGTTTTGTCTCTGGTTTACGGGTTGGGAACTATTTTCTCTTTGTCTCCTTCTGCTAGTTTTTGGGGATTGCCATTAAGCGTTAGCGAGAGTTTTTTAACTTTTCTTGGATTTGTCTTGTTTTATTTCCTGATAGGCAATTTATTGGTTTCAGAAAAGAAAAGCAATAAGAAAGTTTTCTGGTTTTTATTCACTATTGTTGCTTCAGGATTTTTAGTCGCGTTATTTGGCATATTTCAGCTTTTTGGCAAATTCTTGCTTCCTTTTGATTTCGCGAGAGTAAACTTTTTTAATACTGTCGGCAGTTTGACATCCTTGTCTATTTTCCTTGCCTGTCTTTTACCATTGGTTATTGCCTTAATTTTTGTTTCTAAAAAAATAACTCATTATTTATTATGTTTTTTTGGATTTGTTATTTTTATTAATATCTTTTTGATTAATTTCTGGGTTTCATGGCTGGTTTTGGCTCTTGGCTCAATGATTCTTTTTGTCTTCAAGTTAGCGTCCATTAAAAGAAATGAAAGGGATGTTCAGTTTATTTTGCCAATGTTTGTTTTGGCAATTTCTTTATTTTTTATTGTTTTTAAGTTCTCTATACCATTTATTCAAACGCCAATGGAGGTTTCTCTTAATCAGAGGGCAGGGTTTGATATTGCCAAGCAGGCAGTTTTAGAGCGTCCATTTTTAGGGAGCGGACCTGGAACTTTTGTTTATGAGTATTCTAAATTTAAACCGCAGGATGTAAACCAGACAGTTTTCTGGAATACTAAATTCACTCAAGGGAGTTCGCAGATTTTTGACAAACTGGCGACAACAGGCGTTTTGGGAATACTTGCCTTGTTGTTTTTATTTGTAATTTTTATCCGCCAAACATTGAGGTATTTGAAGAAAAAATCAATTGACTTAACAGACAACTTCAATTGGATGTTAGCTGTGGGAATTTTCAGCAGTTTTTTGGCAATAGTGTTTTCCTATTTTTTCTATCCAAGAACATTTATTTTAGGACTGTTGTTTTGGGTTTTATTAGGGGCTTTTGTTGCTTTAGAAAGCGAAAAATTAAAGGAAAGAGAGTTGAAGCCGGCTGCTGGTTTAAGCATAGGCATTTCAATGACTTCGGCTTTTGTCCTGATTTTTGGATTAGGGCTTTGCTTTACAGAAGCAAAAAATTATTCAGCAGAAGTTAGTTATTTTAATGGAGTAAAGGATTGGAGGGAGGGCAATTTATCCAAGTCATTAGACGAGATCGAGAAAGCGATTAATTTCAATAAGGGGATAGATATATATTGGCGGGATTTATCCCAGATTTATTTAGCCAAGTTAAGCAGGGAATTAGAAGGCAAGGATTTATCAAAAGAAGAAATAAATTTCCAGACACAGACGCTTATTCAGGATACGATTGACAGTGGCAGGCAATGTACTGATTTGGGACCCAAAAACGCGACTAATTGGCAGATTAGAGGGTTTGTTTATAGAAACCTTGTTAATTTGGTTAAGGGTTCTGACGAGTGGGCGATAAAATCATATCAAGAAGCAAGTTATTTAGACCCTTCTAATCCCTATATTTGCTTGGAATTGGGAAATAGTTATTTGATTAGCCAAGACGAGAAGAAAATGATTAAAGCAAAGAGAGAATTTGAAAAAGCTGTAGACTTGAAAATGGATTATATTCCTGCGCGCTTTCAGTTGGGTGTTTTGAATTATAATGAGGAAAAGTATGATAAGGCAAGAGAGCAGTTTGAAGCTGTAGTCGGTCTTAATCCAAGTTATTCAAATGCGCGTTATTTTTTGGGATTGATTTATGATAAGCAAGGGGATAAAGATAGAGCAGTTGCTCAATTTGAGAAAATCAAAGAATTAAATCCTGATAATGACGAGATAAAAAAGATTTTGAGAAATTTAAAAGCAGGGAAAAAGGCGTTGGACGGTATAGTTACCTCTGAAACAAAAACAGAAAAAGGAATTCCCGAATTAGAAGAACAGATCGAAGAGTAAACCCAAGACCAGGGGAGACCCGCTCTCCCCTGGGGGAGAGCGGGTCTCCTGAAAACTTGATTAATAAATATTATGTCTAAGACCAGGGGAGACCCGCTCTCCCCGGGGGGAGAGCGGGTCTCCTGAAAACTTGATTAATAAATATTATGCCAAATAGACGAGAACAATTAGTTAATGGGGAGATATATCATATAGTCATAAGAAGAATAGAAGACTATTTGCTTTTTAAGGATATAGACGATTATTATCGGGGCATTTTTTCAATTTACGAATTCAATACTACTAAACCTGTGGAAATCGCTGAACGTAGAAGAATCCGTATTCAAATGAAAAAAGACATTAAAGCAAAGGGAGACCCGCTCTCCCCTGGGGGAGAGCGGGTCTCCCCAGCTCTTACTTTAGATGGTCGGGAGAGGTTGGTGGATATTTTAGCTTTTTGTTTTATGCCTAACCACATTCATTTATTGTTAAGGCAGTTAAAAGGCAGAGGAATAACAACCTTTATGAATAAAATCGGAGCTGGTTATCCCGCTTATTTTAAGCAAAAGCATGGCATAAAGACCAAAGGGTATTTTTTCCAAGACAGATTTGTTTCTGTTCACGTTAAAACAGACGAACAATTAAAAATAGCATTTGTTTACATCCATGCTAATCCTGCATCTCTTATAGAGCCAAAATGGAAAGAAATAGGAATTAAAAATCCTAAAAAAGTCATTGAATTTTTAGAAAATTATAAATGGTCAAGTTATCAGGACTATCTTGGGAAAAAGAATTTTCCTTCAGTAATAGAAAAAGATTTTTTATTAGAAGTGATGGGCGGAAAACAGGGGTGCAAGGATTTTCTTGAAGATTGGATAAAATACAAGGGAGAAATTAGAAAATTTGCCAACCTAAGCTTGGGGGAGACCCGCTCTCCCTTAGGGGAGAGCGGGTCTCCTGAAGATTGTGTTTGACAGATTGGGGGAAATGAGTATGATTAAAATTGTTGTATATATTTTTATATTTATCAATAATCAATTATCAATAATCAATTATCAATTAGAAGTTATTTCGTAATTTAAGGACTAAATTACTTGTTTTGACTTTATTTTTTTATACATTTTTAGGGGGTTTTTTCTTTGATATTTCCTATTTTTAGGAATTTTTTGAGTTTAATAAAAATTTAAAATTATGAATAAAATTAGAATAAAAAGTTTTCAGAAGTCCAAGATTTATTTGCAATTGCCATATCTTTTGGACATTCAAAGAAAAAGCTGGGAATTATTTTGCGAAAATGATTTAAAAGAACTTTTTGAAGAAATCTCGCCAATTAAGGATTATGGCGGCAAGGATATGGAACTTTGGTTTTTGGATTATAGATTAGACAAATCAAATTACAAAAATGATTTAGACGCAAAAGAGAACAATGATTCTTTTGAAGCGCCATTAAGAATTAATACGAAATTAGTCAATTTAAAAACAAAAGAAACAAAGCAACAGGAAATTTTTTTGGCAGATTTTCCCTTAATGACCGAAAGACAGACATTTATCATCAATGGAGTTGAGAGAGTTTTAATCTCTCAACTTATTCGTTCTCCGGGAGCTTTTTTTACTATGAAAAAAGCTGTTGGCAAAAATAATTTTGGCGCGAAAGTAATCCCTAACAGGGGAGCGTGGCTTGAATTTGAAACAGAGTCCTCCGGGTTTATCGGGGTGAGGATTGACAGAAGAAGAAAAGTGGCGGCAACTACTTTGCTTCGGGCTTTTGGAATTGAATCATTGGATTATGCCGGAGAGGCAATATCTGAAGATGAAAAGATTTTGGCGCTTTTTAAGGATATAGATAATGGCGAGACAAAGTATATAGAAAAAACATTGGAAAAAGACACGACTCACAACAAAGAAGAAGCGTTGATGGAGGTTTATAAACGGCTTAGGCCCGGGGATATGGCGTCTGTGGACACGGCTCGCGAATTAGTGGAAAATATGTTTTTCAATTTTAAGAGGTATGACCTTTCAGAGGTTGGAAGATGGAAAACCCTGCAGAGATTGCCAGAGTTGCAGAAAAATTGGAAAGAAAATCAAGCAATAACAAAGGAGGACAGGACATTAACATCAAAAGACATCCTTGCTGTTCTAAGGGAAATTATTCGTTTAAATAATAAAAAAGGAGCAAAGCCAGACCAGATTGACCATCTTGGAAACAGGAGAGTGCGGACAATGAACGAATTTTTGAAAAACAGATTAAGGATTGCGTTAATGAGGATGGAAAGAATTATCAAAGACAGGATGTTGACTCTTGACGCTTATGACTTAACTCCGTCTCAACTTATTAACCCAAAGCCGTTTATAGCGATTATTAAAGAGTTTTTCTCAACATCACAGATGTCTCAATTTACAGACAATCAAAATCCATTAGCAGAATTGGAACATAAAAGGAGATTGTCAGCGACTGGTCCGGGCGGACTAACCAGAGAAAGAGCCGGTTTTGAAGCCAGAGATGTTCAGCCGAGCCATTATGGAAGAATTTGCCCTATCCAATCCCCAGAAGGCCCAAACATCGGATTAGTAAATCATTTAGCCAGCTATACTCAAATTAATAAATATGGATTTATGGAAACGCCTTATTTCAAGGTGGAAAATGGAAAAGCAACATCAACTATTAGATATATGAACGCATACGAGGATGAGAAATATAATATTGCGTGCGCCGGAGTGCTTATGGATGATAATGGAAACATTATATCTAAAAAAGTTGAGGCGAGAATAAAGGGAGAGCCGGGTATAATAAGTCCAAATAAAATTGATTATATTGATGTTTCTCCGGAACAGGCAATTTCCATTGCAACAGGTTTAATTCCTTTTTTGAAAAATGATGATGCCAACAGAGCGTTAATGGGTTCAAATATGCAGCGCCAATCAGTGCCTTGCATTAATTCAGATGTTCCGTTGGTTTGCACTGGCTTGGAAGAAAAAGTAGCAAGGGATTCCGGACAAGAGATAATAGCAAATGAGGACGGAATAGTAATAGAGGCAGACGCTAAACATATTAAGATAAAATCTTCTAAGGACAATAAGGAAAAAATATATAATTTAAGGACATTTGTAAGAACCAATCAATATACTTGTTTTCACCAAAGGCCAATTGTTAAGAAAGGACAAAAAATAAAAAGAGATGATATTTTGACAACCGGCGGAGCAATAGAAAGCGGATATTTGTCTTTGGGCAGAAATCTTTTGGTTGCTTTTATGTCGTGGAGGGGGCAAAATTTTGAAGACGCGATTGTTCTTTCAGAGAGATTAACTAAATACGATTATTTTTCCTCAATCCATGTTGAGGATTTTACTTGCGATGTTCGTGAAACAAAATTAGGTCCTGAAATAACAACTTGCGATATACCAAATATTGGTGAAGAAAAATTAAAAGATTTGGACGATGAGGGAGTTATCAGGGTCGGCGCGGAGGTCGGAACCAATAGTATTTTGGTTGGAAAAATTTCGCCAAAGGGCGAGGTCCGACTTACTGCGGAGGAAAGATTATTGAGGGCAATTTTTGGCGACAAGGCAAAAGAAGTCAAGGATACATCATTGATAATGAAGCATGGGAAAAAAGGAAGGGTGGTTTCCGTGAAAGTTTTTGACAGAGAAATGGGACATAAATTGGAATCAGGAGTAATAAAAAGGATTCGGATTGAAATCGCGGAGATTAGAAAGGTTCAACCCGGAGATAAGATTTCAGGCAGGCATGGCAACAAGGGCGTTGTTTCCATAATCCTGCCAGAAGAAGATATGCCGTTTATGAAAGACGGAACTCCGGTTGATATAGTTTTAAATCCATTGGGGGTTGTTTCGCGTATGAATATAGGGCAGATATTGGAGACGCATCTTGGATGGGCTGCAAAAGAATTGGGATACACGGCAATTACGCCGGGGCTGGGGGGAGCTGACGAAAAAGAAATTAAGGAGGAATTGAAAAAAGCGGGACTTCCAGAGGACGGAAAAATTACATTATATGACGGATATACAGGAATTCCATTTTCTGAAAAAATTACAGTTGGTTATATCTATATGCTCAAATTAATTCATATGGTTGAGGATAAGCTTCATATGCGTTCAATCGGGCCGTATTCTTTAATTACTCAACAACCGCTTGGAGGAAAGGCGCAATCAGGGGGACAGAGGTTAGGAGAAATGGAAGTTTGGGCGTTAGAGGGATATGGGGCGGCTTATATGCTTCAGGAAATGCTTACAATAAAGTCAGATGATGTGCAGGGTAGGGCGCTTGCCTATGAATCCATATTAAGGGGAGAGGATGTAAAAACGCCGAGTATACCGGCTTCATTTAATCTTTTGGTTAACGAGTTAAAAGCATTGGCTCTTGATATTGATTTAGGAGAGCAACATAAAAAAACAGAGACAAATAATTGATAATTGATTATTGATTATTGATAAATGATTATTGAAAAATGATAACTGATTATTACACCTCAAATTTTGGGGGAGAGCGGGTCTCCCTTGGGGGAGAGCGGGTCTCCCTTGATTATTAAGTTTACAGAGATCCGATCTCTGCAAGATTGATGATTATTGATAATTGATAATTGATAAATTATAAATAATATGCGTGTTTCAGATATAAAATCAATTAAAATAAAATTAGCTTCGCCAGAACAAATTTTAAGCTGGTCTCACGGCGAAGTAACAAAACCAGAAACCATTAATTATAGAACGCAAAAGCCAGAGAAAGACGGCTTATTTTGCGAGAGAATTTTTGGACCGCAAAAAGATTACGAATGCTATTGCGGGAAATATAAGGGAATTAAATACAAGGGGATTGTTTGCGACAGATGCGGGGTAGAGGTGACTAAGTCCTTAGTCAGAAGGGAAAGAATGGGACATATAAAATTAGCTTGTCCTGTTTCTCATATTTGGTTTTTACGTGGAGTTCCTTCGCGAATTGGATTGGTCCTTAATATCCCAATGCAGAAATTAGAAAGGGTTATTTATTTTGCCGCGCATATTGTGACAAAAGTTTCAGAGGAGGGAAAAGAAAGAATTTTACAAGAGATAGAAAAAGAATACAAGCTAAAAATCAAAGCGGAAAAAGCGAAATCTTTAGACAAGAAAGAATTAGAGAAAAATCTTCAGGAACTAAAAAATATGAAAGACAGCAATAGAAATGATTTATTGTCTTTAAAGCCGTTAAAGATTCTTTCAGAACTAAAATATCATGAAATTTCCCTGAAGTACGGAGAAATTTTTGAAGTTGGAACAGGAGCTGAAGCCCTTCAAAAGATACTTTCTGAAACAGATTTTCATAAAATTATCAAAGAATTGGAAAAAGAATTAGAGGAGGATGCATTAAAAAAAGAGAAGAAAGAAGAAAAAGCTGTTTTAGAAAGCAAAGACAAATCAAAAAAAGACGCAAGCAAATCTTTAAATAAAAAATTATCAGAAGAAGAGGGGAGAATAAAAATTATACGAAGATTAAATCTTATTAAGGAAATGCTTGAGGCGGAGATTAAGCCAGAGTGGATGTTTTTAACTATTTTGCCGATTATTCCGCCAGATTTACGCCCAATGGTTCAATTAAATGGAGGAAGATACGCTTCGTCTGATTTAAACGACTTGTATAGAAGGGTGATTAACAGAAATAATCGCTTGAAATACCTTTTAGAAATTAACGCGCCTGAAGTAATTGTAAGAAATGAAAAAAGAATGCTTCAAGAGGCGGTAGATTCTTTGATTGATAATGGAATGAGAAAAGGACAGACAACAATGGCAAGCAGTGGTGGAAGACGCCTTTTAAAATCTTTATCCGATATGCTCAAAGGCAAGCACGGAAGATTTCGCCAAAATCTTTTAGGGAAAAGAGTTGATTATTCAGGAAGGTCTATTATTGTTGTCGGGCCTCACTTGAAAATATCTCAAGTTGGACTTCCAAAAGAAATGGCTCTTGAGCTTTTTAAGCCGTTTATTATTAAGAAAATCTTAGATAGGGAAATGGCGTTTAATGTTCGCGGAGCGTCAAAATTGATTGAGCAGGAAACAGCGGAAATTTGGGCTATTTTAGAAGAAGTTGTTAAGGATAAATTTGTTTTGTTAAACAGGGCTCCGACTTTGCATCGTTTGGGTATTCAGGCGTTTAAACCGATACTTGTGGAGGGGGACGCAATTAGGGTTCATCCATTGGTCTGCGAGGCGTTTAACGCTGATTTTGACGGCGACCAAATGGCAGTTCACTTACCGATATCCGATAACTCGCAAAAAGAGGCGAAAGAGATAATGCTCTCAAGTGTTAATTTATTAAATCCAGCTACAGGGTTTCCTGTTGTTAGTCCGAGCAAGGATGTTGTTCTTGGGTGTTATTGGATTACAAGAATTAAGAAATCTGCGCTTGGCGAGGGTAAAATTTTTAACTCAAAGAATGAAGCGATTTTAGCTCGGGATATGGAATTTATTGACTTAAGGGCGATGATAAAGGTTAGAATGGGCAACGAAATTATTGAGACATCTGTTGGCAGAATTCTTTTTAACAACACGCTTCCGGATGGCTATAGATTTATTAACGAAATGGTGAATTCAAAGAAAATAAAAGCCCTGCTTAGGGAAATTATAACTTTTTACAATAATAAAATATCTATAGACACATTAGATAAAATCAAAGAATTAGGATTTGAATATTCTACTCTTTCTGGAATTACGTGGGGGATGGACGATTTGGTTATTCCTATAGAGAAAAAGAATATAATTGAGCAGTCCGAACAGAAGGTTGAGAAAATGAATAAGGAATATAAGGAAGGGTTGATATCTGAAAGAGAAAAATCCAATAAATCCATTGAGGTATGGCTAAAAGCAAAAGAGGATGTTGGAAAGTTGGTTTCAGAAACTCTGCCTCATTTAGGGCCTGTTTTCTCTATGGTTGACTCTGGGGCAAGGGGTTCGTGGGTTCAGGTGATTCAGATGGCGGGAATGAAGGGGCTGGCTGTTAATCCTGCAGGAAGAATTATTGAATTGCCTGTAAAGCATTGCCACAAAGAAGGGTTGGATGTTTTGGAATATTTTATTTCTACTCACGGAGCAAGAAAGGGAACAGTGGATACAGCTCTTAAAACTTCAAGCGCGGGGTATTTAACCAGAAAATTGGTTAATGTTGCCAATGAGGTAGTTGTCAATGGAGAGGATTGCGGGGACGATGAAGGAATTGTTGTTTTTAGGGATGACACAGAAGAAACAGAACAAAATTTTGTTTTCAAGATATTCAATAGAATATCTTTAGAGAATATTAAAGGCATAGTAAAAAAAGGAGAAATTATTGATTACGATAAAGCGACAGAGATAATTAAACAAGGAATTAAACAGGTTAGGGTTCGTTCTTCGTTAAAATGCAAGAACAAAAGAGGTCTTTGCCGTAAATGCTATGGTTCTGATTTGGGTAACAACCAATTAGTAAAATTAGGAGAGGCAGTCGGAGTGGTTGCCGCTCAAGCGATAGGAGAACCGGGAACACAGCTTACGCTTAGGACTTTTCACACAGGCGGAGTTGCCGGTGGAGGAGACATTACACAAGGACTACCGAGGGTTGAAGAAATTTTTGAATGTCGAAATCCAAAAGGAAAAGCGATTATGTCGCACCTTGACGGATTTGTTGAGGAGATAATTGAAGGAAAAATAATCAAGATAAAAGGACAAAAACTAAATAGCAGAAACAAGGAAACAGAAGAATATAAGGTTCCTCCAAGTATGGCGATATGGGTAAAAAAAGGAGACAAAGTGAAAAGAGGACAACAGCTTTGCGAGGGAAGTTTAGATTTAAGGGAATTATTTCGTGTTGCAGGTATTGATTTGACTCAACGGTATATTGTAAATGAGGTCCAGAAAATTTATGCGACTCAAGGAGTAAATATACATGATAAACATGTAGAAATAATTACTAGGCAAATGTTTTCCCATATTAAAATTAAAAAAACAGGGGACTCTTCTTTTAATATTGGTGAAAAAATAGAAAGAGCTAAATTCCTTGAAGACAATGAGCAACTTGCAAAAAAGAATAAAGATGTTGCTTCCGGCAAAATGATTTTAGAGGGAATTTCCAAAATTTCTCTTACAACGGACAGCTTTTTGTCTTCTGCTTCTTTCCAAGAAACATCGCGTGTTTTAATTAAGGCCGCAATCCAGGGAAAGGAAGATGAATTGAGGGGTTTGAAAGAAAATGTTATGATAGGTAAACTAATACCTGTTGGAACAGGGTTTATGGCAAAGGAGAAAAATAACTTAGACGATAATGGCAAAAAAGGAAATATTAAAAAATAAGAAAAAAAAATTACAAGAAGAAAAGAAAAAGAAAGCGTCTATTTTAGCCGAAAGAACTAAAAATTTGATTTTTGGGATTTTGATGTTTTTAATGGCAACAATCATTGTCCTTGCATTTTTTGATTTATCAGGCGGAGCAGGAGAAATTTTTATGAAAACTTTTTCTTATTTACTGGGCAAGGCGGTTTTCGTTTTGCCATTTTTATTTGTTTTAGCTGGATTGTCTCTTTGGAGTAAAAGTAAAAAATATCGTGCCAAGATGTTTGTTTGGACAGCAATTTTCGCAATTTTAATTTCAATCATAGGAATTACAGGCGTTTTGCAATGCTTAAGCGATAGCAATAAATATGGAGGAGAAATAGGATTTCTTGTTTCTTGGCCAGTTTTGAACTTTTTTGGAAAAATTGTTGGCGAGCTTATTTTTGTCGCTATTATTTTTATTGCTGGATTAATTTTTTGGCAATTTTTTAGCGGTTTGAGGCCGAAAAAAGAAATTAAGCCGCTTGAGGAGAAAACGGAAAATATTAAAAAAGTTTTTGACTTAGAATATGAGCAGGTTAAGCCGAAATTTGAAGTTAAGGAGGTGGAGCCCGAGATAAAGCGAGCAGGGGATATTCCTTCAGAAGATATTCATCCTAAGATTGACGCGAACGCAAGTAACGAGAGAGAAAAGGCAAATTTTAAGGATAGTTTGTATAAATTTCCGCCATTGGAATTGCTTGATAGCGACAAAGGAACTCCGACTTCTGGAGACATTAAAGCAAGCTCAAATATTATAAAAAGAACTTTTCAGAATTTTGATATTCCAGTAGAAATGTCAGGAGTAAATGTTGGGCCAACAGTCACTCAATATACATTAAAACCCGCAGAGGGAATAAAATTATCCCGTATTACAACGCTTTCAAACGACCTTTCTTTAGCTTTAGCCACTCATCCGATTAGGATTGAGGCGCCGATTCCGGGCCGTTCTTTAGTCGGCATTGAGTTGCCAAACAAGCTTAGGGCAATAGTTCGCTTGAGAAATTTGTTAGAAGACCCTATTTTTCAAAATTCTACCTCAAATCTTATTTTCGCGATTGGAAGAGATGTTTCGGGTAATGCTGTTTTTGCCGACATTGGCAAAATGCCGCACCTTCTTGTTGCGGGGAGCACTGGCTCTGGCAAAACTGTTTGCTTGGATAATATTATCATTTCGCTCCTTTATCAAAATTCTCCTGAAACCCTAAGATTTATTTTGATTGACCCAAAGAGGGTGGAGTTTTCTGTTTATAATAATTTTTCGCATCTTTTATGCCCGGTTGTTATTGACGCTCAAAGAGCTGTTAATGTTTTGAAATGGCTAATTTCTGAAATGGAAAGAAGGTTTGAGGTTTTGTCTGAATTTAAATCAAAAGACATTAATAGTTTTAATGAGGAAATGTCAAAAAAAGGCAAAAAACTTATGCCTTGGATAGTTTTGGTTATTGACGAATTGGCTGATTTAATGATGTCAAAGGGCAAAGAAGTTGAAGCGGGAATTGTTAGGTTGGCTCAAATGGCGAGGGCAGTTGGGATACATTTAATTATTGCTACCCAGAGGCCGTCGGTTGAGGTAATCACTGGCCTGATTAAAGCCAATGTTACTTCCAGAATTGCGTTTCAGGTTGCGTCTCAAGTTGACTCAAGAACTATTCTTGATTTGTCTGGAGCGGAAAAACTTCTTGGGGCTGGCGATATGCTGTTTGTTTCGGCAGAGGTGTCTATGCCAAAAAGAATTCAGGGCGCCTATCTTTCTGAAAAAGAGATAAAGAAAATTGTTAGTTGGGCGAACAGTGAATTAAAAGAGCGGGCATTAAAACCAGAAGATGAAAAACAGGACGAGTTGGCAGAGGGGCTTCAGAAAAGCTTGGAAATTCCTGAAACCGGGGGTGAAGATTTTTATGACGGAGGAGAACAAGATATATTGTATGAAGATGCGAAAAATGTGGTTATTGAAGCAAGAAGAGCGTCGGCTTCTCTTTTGCAGAGAAGGTTGAGAATTGGTTATGCCAGAGCCGCTCGTTTAATAGATATGCTGGAGGAAAGAAAGGTTGTGGGCCCTTCTGACGGAGCAAGGCCAAGAGAGGTTTATGTCTCTGGACAACAAGATGATTGGGAAGACGAAGAGGAAGAATATCGCCTAAGATAATCAATAATTGATAAATGATTAATGATTAATCAGGGGAGACCCGCTCTCCCTCCAAACTTGGCAGGTCCGACCTGCGCAAATAGCTATTATTATTGATAAATTATAAATGATAATTGATTATTGATTAATGATAAATGATTAGTAATTAATGATAAATGATAATTGATTATTGACTTTTTTGTTATAGATGTTAT
>JAYELF010000040.1:0-3006 GCA_034717275.1 Patescibacteria group bacterium | reverse complement strand
TTAAAAGAAGCAAAAGATGTAGTAGATGCTGTGGCAAATGAGGCTCAAATAATTAAAGAAAACGTAAAAAAGGAAGAAGCAGAGGAAATCAAGAAAAAATTAGAAGAAGCTGGCGCAAAAGTGGAACTAAAATAAATCTAAATTATTTCAAACGGAATATAAAAAAACCGATAATCAGTGTTAGAAAAAGAAGCGCAATTAATTTTATATTCTTTTTTAATTCTTGAGAAAGCTCAATTTTTGGACTAATTTTTTTTAGAAATATTCCTATTGGGTTTAATAAAAAGGAAAAACTGGCGTTTGTAAAAATTTTTTGACAAAGGCCTGTTTTTTTTATTTTTTTTCCAAATATAATCATAAGACATATCCCAGAGATTTTAGATAATATTTTTTTATTTTTCTTTAGTATAATTCTTAGTTCCTTTTTTTTATTAATATCAGTAAATTTTTCCATTAAATTTTCTTTCAGAAATAAATCAAAAACATCCTTAGTTAAAATTATAATCTTATCATTTGGTTCTATCTTGCCAATAGCTATGTTTTTAAATGTTTTTGACGGATAAGAGTTTCCATCAGCGATTTCTAAGTTTTTGCCGATATTTAATATTTGCCTTTTTCTTATAAGTAAAATTTTTAAATTGCCTGTTTTTGTAAAATTTAAATTTGAATGTTCAAAAGAAATTCCAGCGAAATTTAAATTTCCCATCCAACTAACATTTTCTTTTCTAACTTCTTTTTCAAGATAGTCGTTTACTTCTTTAAGGGAATTTTTAAGCGCTGATTCCGATGATATTTGATAATTAGAATAATACTCTTTTTTTAACTTCAAAGACAGATTATTAAGCAGGTTATTGTTTTCAGGCAGAGGATTGATTAACTCTCCAGCCATATAAAAATTTCCTAAATTATTCTCCTTGAATTTTTTAGGTTCATAGCAAAAAATGTCGGATATCGCGCCTCCTTTTGATTTATTGTTAAAATTAATTTCAAAAACTTGCATATGCATATTCATTATATTAAAATTATAGAATAAGAGCAATTTTTTG
Organism: Patescibacteria group bacterium; assembly: GCA_034717275.1. Taxonomy (GTDB): domain Bacteria; phylum Patescibacteriota; class Minisyncoccia; order Minisyncoccales; family JAYELF01; genus JAYELF01. The sequence continues at coordinate 1,960 of JAYELF010000040.1, read as the reverse complement.
CGTTTATATCGCTAATAATTTTATTATTTTTTACTCTATTAGGTCTTAAGGACAGTTAGCTCAGCGGTAGAGCGCTTCGTTCACATCGAAGAGGTTGCGGGTTCAACTCCTGCACTGTCCACATTAGAATTTAAGAAAAATTAATTTTTTTGGGATATTATTTCAATAAATATGAACAATCAAGGGATTAACCAAAAAACAGAAGAAAATAAGATTAAATTAGCTGAAGTTTCTAATAGAATTTCGGCTTTTATATTTGACCTTATTGTGTTTATATTCCCTTGGACAATAATATATTTGGCTTATATTCTATTTTCTTTTCAAGACAATAAATTATTCTCTCTTAAAGAAATATTACTTGAATTTCAGAGTAAAACAGGACTAATTATTATCCCTCTTTTATTTGTTTATAGCGGATTTTTAGTTTGGATATATAAATGTACATTAGGAAAAAGATATACAAATATAGCAGTCGTGGCAAGCAAAAGTTTTAAAAAAACTAACTTTTTAAGAGCGTTTTTACGAGAAGCAATCAAATTTTCCTTATTTTTTATACCATATTACGGAGGATTTTTAATTTTGTTTTTAAATGTATTTTTAATAAAGCTTACTAATAAAAAACAGGCTGTTCACGATATAATAGCCGGAACTCAAGTGATAACTATTCCACCAAACAAAAAGAAAAAGAAATTTCTCAATTTTTTTATTTTCTTTTGGGCTGCTATATTTTTAATTTCTATAACAGGATTGCTTTATAATGAGTCAATGGTATTGACAAAAAAGATAGAAGTAAAACAAGGTGATGTCTGGCAATATTATGAAAATGAGATATATGGATTTAAGGTGAAGTATCCAAAAGAATGGTTTGCAAAAGAATTTCTTGATGAGCCAAATCAAATTTTTGGAGTAAAACTTCTTCCAAGCGAAGGGTCTGAAAAATATATTTATTTCCAAATATATAAATATGACGGAATAATGGATGATTTAATTAAAGAATTTCAGGAAAAGGGGATAGGCGTTAAAAATAAAACAACAATTCGCGGATATCCAGCAATAATATTTGAAACCCAGGAAAATAAGCTGAATTTAGTTAAAGACCAAAAAAGATTTATAATGATTTATTCTAACTGTAGGGATGTTTTTAATAAAATAATGCCTTCTTTTAGCTTTACAAAATAAATTAAATAAAAAATAAAACAGAGGGTCTTTTTTATTTATAATTATGGAAAAAGAGATTAGGGCTTATATTCTTGTTTCTGGAAGAGTTCAGGGAGTATTTTTTCGGAAATACATAAGAAAAAAAGCGGGAATAATCGGAGTTAACGGATTTGTTAAGAATTTGCCTAATAAAAAGGTTGAATGTGTTTTTGAGGGACAAAGAGATAGGGTTGAAAAAATGCTTAAATGGGTAAAAAAGGGTTCTTTTTTTGCGAGAGTAGATAATATAGAAATTAAATACGAAAAATTTAAACATAAATTCAAAAATTTTGAAATTAGATATTAATAAAAAAAAGGCGTAAAACTTAAAACTTAAAACTTAAAACTTAAAACCGACTACCTGTATTGTTAGGCGAAGTATTGTGGTAAGACAAAACAGAAAACAAAAATTCAACCGCGGATTATCAGATTGCGTTTATTTTTACAATATTTTTCTTAACAAAACTTGCATATAGATGTATAGTTCAGACAGAAAATCAAAATTTATTTTTTAATAAACATAAAATAAACATAAGCAAGTTGTTTAAAAATAGAATAATATAATAGAAAAATAGAAGGAGGGAACAGAGATGAAAATAGTCAAGGGAGTTGTTGATTTTTTTAAGGCAATAAGGACTGTTTATAAATGCCACAGAGATGGCATTGATATTGCGGATTTGTATAAAAAAGCTTTTCAAGATCAGCTAACAGGGGTTTTTAACCGTCATCATCTCAAAAGAGTAATTAATGGCAATGGAGACCC
>JAYELF010000039.1:0-15331 GCA_034717275.1 Patescibacteria group bacterium | reverse complement strand
AATCATTGTAATACGTTTTGGACGATCGTCTAAATTATATTACAATATCTGTTTTGTTTATTTAGTTCTGCAGAGGTTAGTTCTGCAGAGGTTAGACCTCTGCAACTTCATTTTTAATCATTGTAATGCATTTTGGACGATCGTCTAAATTATATTACAATATCTGTTTTGTTTATTTAGTTCTGCAGAGGTTAGACCTTTGCAACTTTAATAGTCAACAAAAACAAAATGTTTCAGTTTATTAAATTTCATCAGGTATGACATTTCTACTTTGGTCAAGGTATGACATTTCTATTTTGGTTTGACATAGCTATTAATAATCCTTTAAAAATTTTTCTAAAGGTGTTAAAATCTTTATATGTTAATTGATACTCACTGCCATTTAAATTTTAACGTTTTTAAGGATGATAGTCGGGAGATTATTAAAAAGTGTTTAGATAAAGATATTTGGCTGATTAATGTCGGGACCCAGTACACAACTTCTGAAAGAGCGGTTCAAATAACTAAAGAATATGAAAAAGGGGTTTATGCGGCAGTTGGCTTGCATCCAACGCAATTAGAAACAAATTTAATCAAAATAAAAATTGATTTAGAGGATGTTGAATATCAAACAAGAGAAGAAAAATTTGATTACGAAAAATATAAAACCCTTGCCAAAAATCAAAAAGTGGTTGCCATAGGCGAGATTGGCTTAGATTATTACTATAAGCCAAAATCAAAAACAAAATTATTTTTATTCAAAGAAAAACAGAAAGAATCTCTTTTAGAGCAATTAAAATTAGCCAAGGAGTTAAATTTGCCTGTTATTTTCCATTGCCGTATGGCTCATAATGATTTAATTGAACTTCTTTTGAATAATGCTGATGTGGCGCCAAAGAAAGCGGTTGCCCACGGATTTGTTGGGAGCGCAGAGCAACTTCAAAAATACTTAAACATAGGATATTATATTGGTTTTAACGGAATAATTTTTAAAAAAATAGAGGGTATTAATTTTCAGGAAAATATTGAAAAAACCCCCTTAGAAAGAATTTTAATTGAAACAGATTGTCCTTATTTAGTTTCTCCTAATTTTTCAGAAAAAAGAAATAATCCATTTGGAGTAATTCCCGTTGCTAAAGAGATTGCCAGAATTAAAAATCTATCTTTTGAAAAAGTGGCAGAAATTACTTTTAAAAACGCTAAAACATTATTTAAATTATGAATTATAATCCTCAAAAAATTGAAAAAAAATGGCAAAGAAGATGGGAGGAAAAAAACATTTATAGTCGTCCATTTAGAAGAAAAGAAAAAAAGAATTTCTATCATTTAGTTATGTTTCCTTATTCATCCGGGGACCTGCATATTGGACATTGGTATAATTTTGCTCCAGCAGATGTTTACGCTCGTTTTAAAAGAATGAAGGGGTTTAATGTAATAAGCCCGATGGGTTTTGACGCTTTTGGTTTGCCTGCTGAAAATGCCGCTATCAAGCATAGGATTCATCCAAAAACATGGACATACAAAAACATAAATAGAATGAGAAAACAACTAAAAACAATGGGCGCGATTTATGATTGGTCAAGAGAAGTCATAACATCTGACCCAAGTTATTATAAGTGGACTCAATGGATGTTTTTACAGCTATATAAAAATGGCCTTGCCTATCGCGCCAATGTTCCTTGCAATTTTTGTCCATCCTGTAAAACAGTTTTAGCGAACGAACAGGTTATTGACAATAAATGCGAAAGATGCGGGACAGAGGTTGAGCAAAAGAAAATAGAGCAGTGGCTTTTTAAAATTACTGATTATACAGATGATTTATTGAATGGTTTAAAGAAATTGGATTGGCCTGAAAAGACAAAAACAATGCAGAAAAATTGGATTGGGAAATCAGAAGGATGGACTATTAAATTTCAAATTTTAAATTCAAAATTTCAACTTGAGGTTTTCACAACCAGAATTGATACACTTTTTGGTTGTACTTATCTTGTTGTTGCTCCTGAACATCCAATATTCAAAAAACTTAAATCTAAAATATCAAACATTGGGCCAATTGAGGATTATCTTGAAAAATCAAAAAAGAAAACAGATAGAGAGAGAATATCAGAAATTGGACAAAAAACAGGAGTACAAATTAAGGGGCTAATGGCTCTGAATCCTGTAAACCAAGAAAAAATTCCAATTTTCGTGGCTGATTATGTTTTAATTCATTATGGCAAGGGGGCTATTATGGCTGTTCCGGCTCACGACCAAAGAGATTTTGATTTTGCCAAGAAGCATAATTTATCAATCATTGAAGTTATTCATCCGAAATCCATTGTCAAATCTTCAGTTAAAAAAGCTCCCTTATTAGTTTCTTCTGAATTAGAACATAGCGCCTACGATGGCGAAGGATTTTTAATCAACTCCGACAGATTTAATGGAATGCGTTCTTTGGACGCAAGAAAGAGAATTGGGGAATGGCTTGAAAGGCAGAATAAAGCCAAAAAAGATGTTTATTATCGGCTTAGGGATTGGTTGATTTCTCGCCAAAGGTACTGGGGGTGTCCTATTCCTATGATTTATTGCCAGAAATGCGGCTGGGTTCCAGTCCCAGAGAAAGAATTGCCAGTTGTTCTCCCAAGAATTAAAAATTTTAAACCAACTAAAGAGGGTAGGTCGCCCTTGGCGAATTCCAAAACTTTTGTCAATACAACCTGTCCAAAATGCAAGGGACCTGCAAAAAGAGAAACTGATACAATGGATACATTTGTTTGTTCTTCATGGTATTATTTAAGATATATTGACCCAAGAAATGACAAACAATTTGCTTCTAAGAAAAAAATAGATGATTGGTTGCCGGTGAATATGTATATTGGAGGAGCAGAACATACAGTTCTTCATCTCTTATACTCAAGATTTTTTACAAAAGCGTTAAATGATTTGAAATATATAAATTTTAAGGAGCCATTTTTAGGTCTTTATCATCAGGGAACAATTTTAGGTCTTGATGGCCAGAAAATGTCAAAGTCAAAAGGAAATGTTGTGTCTCCTGACTTATTTGTCCAAAAATACGGAGCAGACGCAGTAAGAATGTATCTTTGTTTTATTGGGCCCTATGACCGTGGAGGACCATGGAATCCAAGCGGAATTCTGGGAATTTGTCGTTTCTTAGACAAGGTTTATACGCTTGTTGAAACAGTAAAAACAAAATCGCAAGAAGAAACAGAAAACAGTCAAGACGCAAAAGAAATCAACAAATTGTTAAATAAAACTATTCAAAAAGTTGGCGATGATATTGAAAATTTCCAATTCAACACAGCTATTTCTTGTTTAATGATTTTGGTAAATGAGTTGTCAAAAAATGTTAGGAATAAATATTCAGACATTCAGACGCTTTTACTGCTTTTGGCTCCGTTTGCTCCGCATTTAACAGAAGAATTGTGGCAGAAAATGGGTTTTTCTAATTTGAAAGATTTTAAGTCCGCAAATTCTATTCACAATCAATTATGGCCAAAATATAATCCGAAATTGTTTAAACAATCAAAAATTCAATTAATTGTTCAGATCAATGGAAAGGTTCGCGATAGAATAGAGGTTAAATCTTCTATTTCAAAGCAGGACGCGGAAAAACTTGTTTTATCTCGCGACATAGCCAACAAGTGGATAAAAAACCGCGAAGTTAAGAAAATAATTTTTATCCCTAAAAAATTAATTAATATTGTTTATTGAATTTAAAAATTTCTAACAGACAGCAAATATTGCAATTGTATTTTTATTTTTAATAGAGTTATAATTAAAAAATGAAAAAAGATTATTCAATTTTAATAGGTGGCGAAGCAGGACAGGGCTCAAGAAAAGCAGGATTAATTATTGCTAAGGTATTCAATGATTTAGGATACAGAATTTTTATTTACGATGATTATCAATCCTTGGTTAGGGGCGGACATAGTTTTTCCCAAATTAGGGCTTCAGAAGATAATGTTTTTTCTCATCGGAAAAAAATTGATTTTCTTTTAGCGTTAGACGACAAGACAATAAAAAAACACAGAAATAATTTAACCTCAAAAGGAATAATTATTTATAATAGCGACAAGGTCCAACTAAAAGAAGGAATTGGGATACCAATTGAAACAATTTGCAGAGAATTAAAAGGAATTTCTTTAATGGCCAATACAGCCCTATTGGCTGGATTTTTAAAAACAATTGGAATTGATTGGAAGGTGTTAGAAAAAATTTTGAGAAGGGAAATTGACAAAGAAATAGTTCTAAATCTGAAAATAGCAAGAAAAGTTTATCAGGAAACAAATGAATTAATAAAGATTAAAAGAATCAACAGAAAACCATTACCGCTTTTAACAGGCAATGAAGCCGTATCCTTGGGGGCGGTTAGGGCTGGATTAAATATCTATGTTTCCTATCCTATGACTCCTGCCACAGGAATTTTAAATTATCTGGCAAAGCATAAAAGGGATTTTAATATAAATGTTTTTCAGTTAGAAAACGAGATTTCCGTTATAAATGCCGCTATAGCGGGAGCTTATACTGGGAAAAGAACTATGGTTGGCACTTCTGGAGGAGGATTTGCTTTAATGACAGAGGCGCTTAGCTTAGCTGGTCAAGCAGAGGTCCCAATCTTAATTGTGGAAAGTCAAAGGACAGGTCCTGCTTCCGGGGTGCCTACTTATTCCGGCCAATCAGATTTATGGTTTGCGCTGGGAGCGGGACATGGCGATTTTTTAAGATTTGTATTTGCTCCAAGCGACGCAAATGAATCTTTTTATTGGGCAGGAGAGTTGTTGAATTTATCTTGGAAATATCAAACGCCCTCAATTTTATTGATAGATAAACAAATTTCTGAAAGCACATTTCAATTTAATGAAAAATTGTTAAACAAGTTAAAATGTAAAAAAGCGTTGTTATGGAACAAAAAGGGCAAATACCAAAGGTATAAAATAACTAAAAAAGGAATATCTCCACTGGGTTTTCCGGGAGAAAAAAACATAATTTCAAAAGTAAATAGTTATGAGCATAATGAAGACGGAATTACTGTTGAGGATGAGAATTTAGTAAAAAAAATGCAGTTAAAGAGATTAAGGAAATTTCAATCTATGAAAAATGAGATTGATAAAATGGAAGCAGTCAAGATATATGGCAATAAAAAATCAAAAAGCGCGATAATATGTTGGGGTTCTACTGTGGGACCGGCAAGAGAGACGGCAGAGAAATTGAAAATCAAACTTATTCAACCAATTGTTATTCAACCCTTTCCAGAAAATCAATTGAAAAGAAATTTGAAAGGGGTTGAAAAGCTGATTTCAATAGAAGCAAATTCTTTGGGGCAATTAGAGAAGGTCTTAAATTGTTATGGCATAAAACCAGATAATAGAATTCTAAGATATGATTCAAGGCCATTTTTACCAGAGGAATTAACAGAATCACTAAAAAATATTTTTAGTTCAAAATAATGGATTATTTTAATTTAGAAATATATGGATAACTTAGATACAAGCGCTGAAAATACATGGTGTCCGGGTTGCGGAAACTTTGGCATATTAGTTGCGTTTAAAAAAGCAATAGAGAGTTTAATAGCTCATGGTTTTCCAAAACAAGAGTTTGTTGTTGTTTCAGGAATTGGTTGCAATGGCAAAATTGCTGATTATTTAAATTTAAACAGCTTTTTGTCTTTGCATGGAAGGCCGATTGCAAGCGCTCAAGGAATAAAGATAGCCAATAAAAAATTAAAAGTCATTGCTTTTATCGGCGACGGGGGATGCTACAATGAAGGCATTTCGCATTTAATCCATAGCGCTAAAAGAAATACAGATATTACCGTTTTAGTTCACAACAACAGGAGGTTTGCCCTTACAGTCAATCAGTTTACAGCTACTAGCCCTAAAGGATTTAAAGGAAGCTCAACTCCGGAAGGAAGTATTGAAGAGCCGCTTAATCCTCTAAAATTAGCGTTTTCTTCAAACAGTACATTTATAGCGAGGGGTTATTCAGCCAAAATAGAACATCTTAAAAATTTAATTATTAAAGGAATAAAACATAGGGGATTTTCCTTTATAGAAATTCTTCAGCCCTGTATTTCATTTTTTAATACATACCAATATTACAATGAAAGAGTTTATGAGATGAGTGATGATTTTCTTGATTCAAAAAAAATGGCTCAGAAAAAAATAGAAGAATGGGATTGCAATGAAACAAATGGTAAAATTCCAATAGGTGTTTTCTATAGAGTTAATAAGCCAATTTACGAGGGGTCAAGCAATCCAAAAGATAAATGTATTGATTTTGAAGCAATCCTTAAAAAACATATATGAAAAAAAGTAAAAAGATAGTCTGTCTTGGGGGAGGAAATGCTATGCCAAGGGCAGTTCTCGCGGGCTTGAAGAAATATCCAGTTGAAATCTCTGTTATTTGCGCAATGCTTGATTCCGGAGGGTCTGCAGGAAGACTAAGAAGAGATTATAATGTTGTTTCTCCGGGGGATATTCGAAGAGCGTTTATTGCCCTTGCAAACACTTCTCCTGTTATAAAGGAGCTTTTTAATTATCGTTTTCAAGGCGGTGAATTAAAGGGACACAATTTTGCGAATCTTTTAATTACCGCTTTAGAGCTTTCAACCAACGATTATAAGAAGACGATAAAAGAGATGAATAAAATGTTAAATGTCAAACATCAGGTTTTACCAGTGACTCTTGATAAGGCGGAAGTGCGCGCTATTTTAGAAAACGGAAAAGAAATTTTTGGAGAAGCAAATATTGATATCCCTAAACACAATGGAAAATTAAAAATTAAAAAACTTTTTTTAGAACCAAACCCAAAAGCGTATCCTGAATCTCTTGAAGTCATAAAAAAAGCGGATATAATAGTTATTGGGCCGGGAGACCTTTACTCGTCTTTGGCTCAAATTCTGCTAACTCGTGGAATATCAAGAGCAATCCAAGAGAGCAAGGCAAAAAAGATTTATGTTTGCAATTTAATGACAAAATATGGAGAAACAAATGATTTTTCAGTTTTAGATTTCACTAAACAGGTTGAGAAATATTTAAAAAATCACCTTGATTTTGTTATTTATAATACAAAAATACCAAGTTCCAAGAGAATAAGCGCTTATAATAAAAAACATCCTGAATTGCTGAATTTAGTGAATTTTGATGCTGTAACAAAGGAAAAGAAAAAATTTTTAGGTTTTGATTTACTAACATCTTCAGGCAATATAATTCACGACCCGAATAAATTAGCAAAAATAATTTATGAAAATTGTTTTTGATTTTGACCATACTCTACTTTCAACTAAAAAATTTTATTTCTCTATTAGAAAAAGATTTAGAAAATCAGGCGTAAGCGAAAAAGAATTTTTTCGGACATACGAGGATTCAAGAGATAGGGATGGAAATTATGAGCCATGGCGACAGGTTGATTTATTGGTTAAAAGAAATAAGCAAATTCAAAAACAAAAGCTAATAGAGGAGTTAGAAGAATCTTTGAAAAAATGTTCCAATTTCTTATATTCAGATGTTCGGTTGTTTTTAAAGAAGATAAAAGATGATAACGAACTTTTTATTTTGACATATGGAGTTGGACGCCTTCAAGAAGAAAAAATTAATCATACAAAAATACAGCCATTTTTTAAGAAAATTTTTGTTAGTCCGAATATTGATAAAAGTATTACCCTTCAAAAAATAATTAAAAAGAATGAAAAAGCAATCTTTATTGATGATTATCCGGAAACTCTTTTTAAGGCAAAGAAAAAATTTAAAAATTTAATTACAGTCAGAATAAATAGAGGGGAGGGAAAATACTCAATACTTCTCGATAATTCAGAAATAGATTTTTCAATTAAAAATCTCGGGCAATTGGAATGCATTATAAATGAAATTAAAAAATCCAAACACAAAGCATTGCTATTGTTTTCTGGGGGACTGGATTCAATTTTAGCTCTGAAAATTTTAGAAAATCAGGGGATAAAAACAACGCTTCTTTTTTTAAAAACTTATTTTTTTGACGAAAAAATCGCTAAAAAAATGGCTGAAAACTTAAAAAAGCCGTTAATGGTTGTTGATATTTCAAAAAAACACTTAGAGATGGTGAAAAAACCAAAATATGGGTATGGCAAAGCGATGAATCCTTGCATTGATTGCCATATTTTAATGTTAGAAAAAGCAAAAGAAATTTTTAAGAAAGAAAAATTTGATTTTATTGCCACTGGCGATGTTTTGGGAGAAAGGCCAATGAGTCAAAATAGAAAAACACTGGATTTAATAGAAAAACAATCTTCATTAAAAGGAGTATTGCTTAGACCGCTTTCCGCTAAATTGCTTAATGAAACAATCCCTGAAAAAAATGGATTAGTGGACAGAAAAAAATTATTAGACATTTCTGGCCGTTCTCGAAAAAAACAAATTGAATTAGCCAAGAAGAGCGGGATTAAACAATATCCCAGTCCGGCAGGTGGTTGTCTTTTAACTGACATAGAGTTTGCTAAAAAAGTAAGCAAATTATTTAAAATTTGTCCAAAATGTTCTGGCAATGATGTTGAGCTTTTGAAATTGGGAAGACACTTCTTTTTTAATAAAATAAAAATAGTGATTGGAAGAAATGAAAAAGAGGATAAAAAAATGAGAAAAATAGCCCAGAAAAAAGACGTATTAATAGAAATGAAAAATTATTCAGGACCGTTAACCTTAATTAGAAACTACTCAAAGAATAAGCTTTCAATGGATATTTTAGAAAAAGCAAAAAAAATGACTAAAAATTATTCTAAATTCAAAAATAAAAAAAATATAGAATTTAAATTTTTAAATGAAAGTACTAAAATTCCAAGAAGGAAATCTGGAAAAAATAGTTGACGAGATTGAAAAAATAATCAAAAAAGGAGGCATAGTTCTTTCTCCCACAGACACTGTTTATGGTTTTCTCTGTGATTATTCCAACAAAAAAGCGATTGAAAAACTTTTTAAGCTCAAGAAAAGAGAAAAATCAAAGCCATTTCCCATTTTTGTTAAAAATTTAAAAATGGCGAGAATATTTGCTAAAATTAATAACAAGGAAATATGTTTTTTGAAAAAAGTTTGGCCAGGCAAAACAACTGTTATTCTTGAACGAAAAATTAATGTTTTCCCGAATATTTTCCCTAATAAAAAAACAATTGGTTTAAGAGTTTCTAAACATAAATTAATTAAAGGTTTATTTAGAAAGATAGATTATCCTATAGTTCAAACATCTGCCAATATCTCTGGCAGACCTTGCTCAACCCAAATAAAAGAAATTTTAAAAGAATTTGTTAAATCAAGCAAAGTTCAGCCAGACCTAATAATTGACGCGGGGAATTTAAAATTGTCAAAACCCTCTCAAATAATTGATTTAACTAAATCAAAGCCAATCTTATTAAGAAGATAAATTAAAATATGTCTATTCATTCACCTTTTCATTTTTTAGAGTATTTTTTGCGGAGAGAGCCAAATCAATTTTTTATAAGCATAATTTTTCGTGAATTTGCCTTGGGTTTAGTTATGATCTTTGAGCCAATTTATCTCTATCTTTATTTTGGCAAATCTATATCTCTGACATTGCTCTTCTTCGCGCTAATACACGGTTTTGCCAGTTTTCTTGCTGTTTTTGGAGGAAGAATAATGGCAAAAGTTGGTTTTAACCGAGCTATTCTTTTTTCGCATTTTTTCTTTTTTCTTTATTTTCTTTCTTTATTTTCTGTCTATAAATCAATTTTCTTTATTTTTTTAGCAATTATTTTTAATGTTATTGGAAAAACCTTGTTTTGGCCGTCTTTTCACACTGATTTTGTTCGTTTTTCGTCTAAAAAACATCGCGCGTCAGAAGTTGCGAATCTTAACATTGCTTCTATTGCTCCAGTTGTTTTTAGCCCTATTATTGGAGGATTAATTTTGAGCAAATTTGGTTATTCTGCCTTGTTTGCCACCACGCTAATTGTTCTTTTATTTTCTGCTGTTCCTTTGTTTTTATCTAAAAAGCAAAGTGAGGTTTACGCTGATTCTTATAAAAATGCATGGCAAAGAATTTTCAGAAAGCGTAATCGAAAAATGAATTTGTCATTGATGAGTTGTAGCGGAGAAATGGCTATAAATGATTATCTTTGGCCATTATTTATGTTTGTTTTATTAATTAAATATTCAATGATAGGAGCTCTAACTTCTTTTGCCATAGCTTTTTCAGTTCTTTTTAATTTGTATGTAGGTAAAATCAGCGATACAAAAAATCGGTTAAAATTTTTAAATATCGGGGCACTGCTTACATCATTTAGTTGGATTCTAAAATATTTTGTTTTAACTCCGCTTAACGCTTTATTGGCTCAGACCATTTATAGAATGTCTCGTACATCCGCAAGCGTTCCCCTTAGAGCTCTTTTTTACGATATTGCAGTTGCAAAAAAGGCTGACGCAGATGAATTTATAATTTACAGGATAATAATAATTCATCTTTCAAAATTTTTCGTGCTTTCAATATTAGCTATACTTTTCTTATTTACAAATCAAATAAATCTATCTTTCATATTGGCAATCATTTTTTCTTTAGGACTTATGTTTTTTGGAAAATTATCAAAAGTTAAATAGAAGGCAAAATAAAAATTGTAAAATAATTTTTTCTAAAAAATAATGGATTTATATATTTTTCAACAAATAAATTTTTGGGCTGGAAAATTTTTCTGGTTAGATTGCTTGGCTATTTTTTTAGCCGAGTATTTAGGATATATTCTAATCGCTGTTTTTTTCTTTATTTTATTAAGAAAAAAAAACTTAGAAATTGGTATTATTGGATTTTTCGCTGTCGTATTATCTCGGCTTGGAATAACCGAAATAATTCGTGTTATTTGGAGCCGTTCTCGTCCATTTGTTGAAAATAAAGTCAATCTGCTTCTAAATCATCCAGACACAGCGTCTTTTCCATCAGGTCATAGTTCTTTTTTCTTTGCCTTGTCCGCGGTTGTTTACCTTTATAATAAAAAAGCTGGCATTTTCTTTTTTATCGCCAGTTTTTTAATGGGAATATCCCGTGTTTTCTGCGGGATACATTGGCCTTCAGACATTTTAGCTGGAGCCATAGTTGGAATTCTCTCTGGCTGGTTAGTATATAGAATCTGCTTGCCACATAGATTGCCACATAAATTGTTGTATAGATTGTCGCATAGATTGTCGCATAGATTACCGCATAAATAGCCACCTAAATAGCCGCCTAAATTACTGCATAAATTATTGCATAAATTACCGCATAAATTACCGCATAAATTACCGCATAAATTATTGCATAGATTACAGCATAAATTACAGCATAGAATTTCTAAAAAATTATGATAATTCGTCTACTAATATCGACGATCGTCGATTTTGGTAGACAGGGATTTTGGTAGACAGGAGACAGGAGGCAGTGTGTTTAGTGCTTTGTGGTTTTTTTTGAATGTTTTACGCTTTATGATTTTTTTTGGTCTTCAATATAAATGGTATTCAAGATAAATAATTTTTTTTCTTTTTTAAAACTACTAATTTGAAAAATATTAACCACTTAAAATTAATTAAAATAGAGGAAAGGGAATGGACTGGCAAATTTTTCTTTGTGCCGCGGGTGGGACTCGAACCCACACAGGATTTCTCCTATACGATTTTGAGTCGTACGCGTAAACCAGTTCCGCCACCGCGGCTAATTAATTTATCTTAGCATATTAAAATTAAATGAAAAATGGCTGATTCTTTTTAATTTAAGAACCAGCCGTTTTTCTTCTGTTTTTTCTTTTTGATTTCATCTTTGCTCTCTTTTTTACAACAGTGAATACAATTTTTTCTTCTGTTTTTTTCTTTTCGCAAGGTATGCTTTTTGGTTGGAATTGTCAATGGCTTGGCCACGAAGCGTTAATAATTCTCTGAGGCCATTTTTTTTCCAGGCGTTCTAAATTTTTACAACCAATCTTATGGATAGTTGCTCCAGTATTTTTAGTTATATATGCTTTAATTGCATCGTCTTTTTGTGGTGAACAGCATTTTGCTAATTTTGTTGATATTCCTTTTTCTCCAGCTAAAATAACAGAAACTTTTTTTGGCATTAACGGCTTTTTTTTGGAAACAGGTTTAGGCAAAATTTTTTTTGTTATTTTTGCGACTTTTTCTTTCTGGATTATTTCTTTTTCAGAGTCCAGCTTATTTTTTAGTTGTTTTTTAATTTGGGAACGGGCAAGATTGGTTTTAACAATATTCAGCCAATCTCTTGATGGTTTTTTTAATTTTGCGGTTATAATTTCAACTATATCTCCATTTTTAAGCGATTTTGACAACATACTGATTTTTCCGTTTATTTTTGCTTCTTTACATCTATTGCCTATCTCAGTGTGGACAGCGTAGGCAAAATCAATTGCGCAGGCATTTTCGGGCAAATCTATAACGCTTCCTTTTGGCGTAAAAATAAATATTCTTTTGTTGAAAAAATCGGTTTTTATGGATTCTAAATATCTATTTGGTTCTATTTTTTCATTTTCTTCTTGCCATTTTTTAAATTGGGCAACCCATTTTAGGTTATTTTTTGAATTTTTAATTGTTTTTTGTTTGATAAAGTTTTTTGAACCCTTGGTTTCTGAATAACGCCAATGAGCGGCAATACCAAACTCTGCTTCATTATGCATTTTTTCTGTTCTAACCTGAAGCTCAACGATTTTTCCATCTTCACAGAAGATAGTGGTGTGCAGAGATTGATAGCCGTTTAATTTTGGTAAAGCAATATAGTCCTTGATTCGTCCCGGTAGAGGCCTCCAAAAACCATGAATTAACCCTATTGTTTTATAACAATCCTCAACATCTCTTACTATTATTCTTAATGCTACAAGGTCATAGATTTTACTTAAATCATTGTCGTATTGTTTTAGTTTTTGATAGAGAGACCAATAATGCTTTGCCCGTGAATGAATTTTTATTAGCTCAATTTTTTCTTTTTTTGTTCCTTTTTCAAGCAATGGCTTAATTTTTTTCAGATATTCTTCTCTTTCCTCGTACTTGTCTTTTACTCTTTCTATTAATCCTTGATATTCTTTCGGATAAGCGAAAGAAAATGCTATGTCTTCCATTTTTCCCTTAATCTCGCCAATTCCCAACCTGTGCGCTATTGGAGAATATATTTCTAATGCTTCCAGCGCAATCCTCTTTTGTTTATTTTTAGGCAAATACTGAAGGGTTTCTAAATTATGTAGCCTATCGCAAAATTTTATTATAATCACCCTAATATCTTCTGCCATTGCTAAGAATAATTTTCTTAAATTTTCAACCTCTCTTTCAACTCCATGATATTTTATTTTTCCTAATTTGCTCACTCCTTCCACTAAAAAAGCGATTTCTTCCCCAAATTCTTTTTTAATAACTTCAATGGGAATTTCCGTATCTTCCGCAACATCGTGGAGAAGTCCAGCTGCTATCATTGTGCTTGTTGATTTTAATTCCGCGAGGTGATGCGCTGTCCACAGAGGATGAATAATATAATCTTCTCCAGACATTCTTTTCTGTCCCTTGTGCGCTTTTTTGGCAAGCAGATAAGCTTTTTTTATCAATTCAAAATCCGCTTTTTTGTCGTATTCATAAATTTTTAATATAAGTTTATTTAATGTCATTTTTAATTTCTTTTGAGTAATCGCAATCTCTATTACTGCATACTATTTTTTTGTTTTTTTCTACTAAGAGAGAATCGCATTTCGGACATTTTTCAGGATTGCCATGAGAATCTTGAATGGGCTTGTCCCAAAGCGCAAAATCGCATTTTGGCCAGCAAGAACAACCATAAAATATTTTTCCCTTTTTGGTTCTTTTTTCAACGATTTTTCCATTTTCGCATTTTGGACACTTTATATCCAAGCCATTTTTTTCAAACGATTCAGTGTATTTGCATTTTGGAAAATTTGAACAGGCGTAAAATTTTCCGAATCTTCCTAAACGAATAAGTAATGGAGCTCCGCATTTAGGACAGATTTTTTTAGTTGGAAACTCGCTAATATTTTTCTTTGAAACTTCTTTGTATTTTTCCAAAAGGTTTTTTTCAAAAGGAAAGTAAAATTCTTTTAAAATTAATGTCCATTCTTTTTCATTTCTGGCAACCATATCCAGGTCTTTTTCCATTTCTGCTGTCCATTTTGTGTTGATAATTTTTGGGAAGTGTTTTACTAATAAGTCATCAACAACAACCCCAATTTCAGTTGGCTGAAATTTTCGTTGTTCATTTTTTTCAATATAATTTCTATCCTGAATAGTTGAAACAATTGAAGCGTATGTTGATGGACGGCCAATTTCGTTATCTTCCAGCACTTTGATTAGCGTGGCTTCGTTGTATCTGGGAGGCGGTTGGGTAAAGTGTTGTGAAGGAATTAGTTTTGTTAATTCCAAAAATTCTTCTTTTTCTAAAAAAGGCAATTGGGTTTCTTTATATTTGACTGGGTATACTTTTAGAAATCCATCAAATTTCAAGATTTGCCCGCTACTTTTAAAGGTGTATTTATCTTTTGTTTGTTGGCTATCATTAACTGTTTCAATTTCAATAGTGGTTGAATCAAAAATAGCTTGCGCCATTTGCGAGGCGATAAATCTTTTCCAGATTAAATCGTAAAGTTTAAATTGGGTATCATCTAATTTATTTTTCAATATTTCTGGAGTTTCGTTTGGATTGGTTGGCCTTATCGCTTCATGCGCTTCCTGGGCTCCCTTTGTTTTTGTTTTATATTTTTTAAGAGAAAAATAATTTTTACCGTATTTCGTATCAATAAATTTTTTGGCAGACACAAGAGATTCTTCAGATAAATTCAAAGAATCTGTTCTGTGGTAAGTAATTTTTCCGATTTCATATAATTTTTGGGCAATTTTCATTGTGAATTTTACCGGAAAATGAAATTTTTTCCATGCCTCTTGTTGAATTGTGCTGGTAATAAAAGGCGGTAGGGAATTCTTTTTTATTTCTTTTGCCTTGATTTCTTTAATTTGATATTTAGCTCCCTTTAGTCCTCTGACAATCTCTTTTGCGTCTTCCTTTGATTTGATTTCAAATTTAGAAAGAATTTTTCCATTTTTTTTAGACAATAATGCTTCAAATTCAGCAAACAGAGAATTGGTTTTTGTCTCTTTTAATTTTTTAAAAAAAGCCACAGTAGTCCAATACTCTTCTGGCTTAAAGCTTTCAATTTCTTTTTCTCTTTGGGCCACAAATCTAACAGCAACAGATTGGACTCGTCCCGCGGATAATCGGCGGGCTACTTTTTTCCACAAAAATGGAGATAGTTCATATCCAACAATTCTATCTAAAATTCTTCTGGCCTGCTGGGCATTAAATAGGTTTTTGTTAATTTGTCTTGGATTTTTCAACGCTTTTTCAA
>JAYELF010000038.1:0-15375 GCA_034717275.1 Patescibacteria group bacterium | reverse complement strand
CGAGCAGAGTCATATAGATACTCCAATAAAAAATAGCTGATTATCAGCTATTTTTTATTGGAGCGGGTGAAGGGAATCGAACCCTCATCATTTGGTTGGAAACCAAAAGCTTTACCACTAAGCTACACCCGCGTTAATCATTTATCAATAATCATTTATCAATAATCAATAATCATTTATCAACAAATTCATCAATCTTGCAGAGATCGGGTCTCTGTAATTTGCGCAGATCGGACCTGCCAAGTTTGGAGGGAGAGCGGGTCTCCCCTGATTATCATTTATTAATAATTATTTGGTCGGGGTGCCGGGAATCGAACCCGGGTCGCAGACTCCCAAAGCCCGTATACTGCCGTTATACTACACCCCGTATTACTATTGATGATATATTAATTTGTTTTTTTGGTCAATTTGCTATAATAAAAGTATGAACCTAAAAAAAATCAGTTTTCATCTTAATATCTTTGCTCGATGCAGAAAATATAGGATTCCTATTTATGAATGTCCTCAATTCATTTTTTTCATAATGGGAATGGTAATTATTGCCACGTCCCTTATTACCTATTCTTTAGGAGTTCGTTATATTGTCAATCCAGATATAGTGGCAATAATAGTTCTTTTATTAGCGATAGTTTTATTTATTATATCCTATATTGCTTATCAAAGCTTTGAAAAATTATTTGAGGTTAATAGAATGAAATCAGAGTTTATTGGCATTGTTTCCCATCAACTGCGAGCTCCGCTTACTAACCTAAGTTGGGGGATTGAAACATTGATATCCGGAGAACAAAGCAAATGTTCTAAAAAACAAAAAGAGTATCTCGTAATCTTAAAAGAAAATTCTTTGCGAATGAAAAATTTAATTTCAGACCTTTTAACTGTTTCCAGAATTGAAATAGCAGACATTCCTTTTTTTAGAAAAAAGGTTTTTTTACCAAGGATTATAAACAAAGTAATTCTTGATTTTAATCCGTCCATCAAGGCGTCAAATATTAATGTTGAATTTAGGTATGACAAACCCTTCCCTAAAATTTCTACAGATACGTCTCAAATTAGTCGGGTTTTAAGCAACCTCTTAGACAACACTATTCGTTATATATCTTCTGTTGAATCTATTGTTTCTGGCAAATCAAAACTAAAAAAAGTAAAAATATTTTTAAATAAAAGAAAAAGAGATGTCTATTTTGAGATAAAAGACAATGGAATGGGAATTCCGAAGAATGACCAAAAGTATATATTCCAGAAGTTTTTCAGGTCTAGCAATGTTCTTAAACATCAAACTCAAGGGTCTGGGCTTGGACTTTATATTGCCAAAGCAATAATAGAAAAAGCTGGAGGGAAAATTGGATTTAAATCAAAAGAAAAAAAGGGAACGACTTTTTGGTTTACACTGCCTAAGACATAAGGTATAAAATATAAGATATATTAATATTTTTATGAAAAAAATTTTGTTCATTGAAGACGAGGCTGTCCTTCAAAAAACTTTTGGAGATACTGTAAAAGAAGAAGGGTATAAGATGATTTCAGCGTTAGACGGCGCCATAGGATTAGAATTAGCGCAAAAAGAAAAACCAGATTTAATTTTATTAGACCTTGTCCTGCCGAAAATTAACGGTTTTGAGGTTTTAAAAAAATTAAAAGAAAATCCGAGGACTAAAAAAATTTCAGTTATAGTTTTGACGAATTTAGAAACAACAAAAGATATTAATAGGGTGATTGAATTGGGGGCAACGAGTTATCTTGTAAAAGCGAATTATTCTTTAAAAGAGATAATTAAAAAAATAAAAGAAATTTTGGGCGATAAATAATAAGAATATTTTTTATCGTAAATAAAATATGTATGTTGACGCAAAACGTTTAAAAGATTTTCTTTTAGACGCCAGTTTAATAAAAGAAGCGCAGTTTGACAACGCTTTAAAAAAAGCGAATCAAACCAATCAAAGAATTGATGATGTTTTGATTTCCGACGGTTTAATTAGTCAAGAAAAATTAATTAAACTCAAGGCGTATATTTTAGGCATTCCATTTGTTAGTTTAGAAAAAGAGATTGTTTCTCCAAATGTTTTAAAAATAATCCCAGAGCCCATTGCCAGGTCTCATAATATAGTCGCTTTCAGGGAGGATGGAAATAATCTTGAGGTGGCAATGCTTGACCCCGAGGATTTAGGGACAATAGAGTTCATAAAAAAGAAATCTAATCTGAAAATTTTACCCAGATTAACTACTCCAAAAAGTATTAAAAATGTTTTAAGGCAATACTCTAAAACATTAAAAGCGGAGTTCGGAGAAATTATCAAGAAAGAAACAGGGGTGATTAAACCAATTAAAGAAGAAAAAATAGAGGACAAGAAAAACTTAAGAAAAGTAGCGGAAGAATTGCCAATTATAAAAATAGTTGACGCGCTTTTAAAACATGCTGTTTTAGAAAGAGCTTCAGATATCCACATTGAACCGTTAGAAAAAGAAGTAATCGTTCGTTACCGAATTGACGGGATATTGCATGACGCTATGACTCTGCCAAAACAGGTGGCTCCCGGAATTGTCGCAAGGATTAAGGTTTTATCTAATTTGAAATTAGACGAACATCGGCTTCCTCAAGATGGAAGGTTTAAAGTAGAGGCGGAAGAATATAAATATTCTGTAAGGGTTTCTATTTTACCGGTTTTTAACGGAGAAAAAATTGTTATGCGGCTTTTATCTGAAACATCAAAGGCGTTTACATTGGAAGAATTAGGATTTAGGGGAGATGCCTTGGAGAAAATTCAAGATAATTTAAGAAAGCCGGTTGGAATGATTCTTGTTACTGGACCAACTGGTTCTGGAAAAACAACCACGCTTTACGCGGTGTTGGAAATTTTAAATACTCCAGAAGTAAATATTTCAACTGTTGAGGATCCAATTGAGTATAGAATGCCAAGAATCAACCAAACTCAAGTGAAACCAAAAATCGGATTAACATTTGCCAATGGACTTCGTTCTTTGGTCAGGCAGGACCCTGATGTGATTATGGTTGGAGAAATTAGAGACAATGAAACAGCCGCGCTTGCCATCAATGCCGCATTAACAGGCCATTTGGTTTTATCAACGCTTCATACCACCAATGCTTCAGGAGCCATTCCTCGGTTGATTGATATGAATACAGAGCCATTCTTGCTTTCTTCTACTATTAATATTATTTTGGCTCAAAGGTTGGTGAGGAAACTATGCTCGGAAAAAGAAAAATATTTTCTTAAGGATTCTGACATAAAAAATCTTAAGAAGCATTGCGACATAAAACGAGTTCAGAATATTTTGATAGAAGAAAAGTTATTAAGTAAAAAGAAAACATTGAAAGATGTTCCATTTTATAGGCCAATGGAAAGCCAGGAATCTTCTGATGGGTATAAGGGGCGAGTTGGTATTTACGAGGTTTTGCTGGTTGACCAAACAATAAAGGAATTAATTGTTAAAAAAGCGTCTTCAGACGAGAT
The DNA here is from genome assembly GCA_034717275.1 of Patescibacteria group bacterium. GTDB lineage: Bacteria > Patescibacteriota > Minisyncoccia > Minisyncoccales > JAYELF01 > JAYELF01. Next base: position 11,908 of record JAYELF010000038.1, on the reverse strand, counting down.
TCAATTATGGGCTCAAAAAAACGGGATGAGAACAATGCTTGAAGACGGTTTCGTAAAAGCCGCCCAGGGAATCACCTCAATAGAGGAAATATTGCGAGTAATCATTGAGTAGAAATGCCTTTTTATTTTTATAAAGCCAAATCTTTAAAAGGAGAAAGCGATTCCGGTGTTTTTGAGGCAAAAAATAAGCGTGAATTAGCCAGAATTCTTCGTAAAGAGGGGTATATTTTAATTTCCGCGATAGAAAAAGACAATACCAAGAAAAAAATTAGAATAGACATCCCATTTTTAAATAAAGTTGGACTAAAAGAAAAAATTTTTTTTACCAGAAATTTGCAATTTATGATATCTGCGGGCATTTCCCTGCCAAGAGCCCTGAAAATTCTTTCTGCGCAAACAAAGACCAAGAAATTTTGCAATATTTTGCTTAAAATCGCGGATGAAATAACTAAAGGGAATAATTTTTCCGATGTACTATCGCATTATCCGCGAGTTTTTCCTATTTTTTTTCAAAATATGGTTAGGTCGGGAGAAGAGACGGGGAAATTAGAAGATGTTTTAAAAACATTAACGTCTAAAATGGAGAAAGAACAGGAGTTAAAGTCAAAAATAGTTGGAGCGATGATTTATCCAGCAGTTATTGTTTTTGCTATGACTGGCATTGGAATTCTTATGTTGATTATTATTGTTCCGTTGCTTTCGTCAGCTTTTGAAGAAATGAATGTCGAGCTTCCATTAACAACGAAAATGGTTATAGGTTTTGCCACTTTTTTAAAAGAGAAATGGTTTTTATTTGTTTTTATAATTTTTGGCTTAATCTTTTTTATTCCTTTAATTTCAAAGAATAAAAAATTCAAAAGAGCGATTGATTTTTTAATTCTAAAAATACCCATTATATCTTCTTTTATTAAGAAAACAAATTCCGCTCTTATGCTTAGGTCTCTTAGCGCGTTAATCAGTTCAGGTGTTCCAATTATTCGGGCATTAAAAATAACTTCTAGGTCTTTATCAAATGTTTATTTTTTAGAATCAATAGAAAAAACAGCGAAAAAAGTAAGCAAGGGCGGGAAATTATCAGACGCGTTGGCTCTTTATGAAAATCTTTATCCTATGACTGTTATTCAAATGATGAAAGTTGGAGAAGAAACAGGGCGAACATCAGATCTTTTAATGAAATTAGCGGATTTTTATGAAGAAGAGGTTACTGTTGCCACAAAGAATCTTTCCACTGTTATTGAACCGGTCTTAATGCTTCTTGTCGGGGCGGCAGTTGGTCTTTTTGCTATTTCTATGATTCAGCCAATATATGGAATTATGGGAACATTATGATAAAAATTAAAAAAAAGAAAATATTAAACAAAAAAATAAAATCAGGATTTACCTTAATAGAAATTTTAGTTGGAGTGGCTTTGATTGTTATTGTTTTTCTGGGCATTCTTGGCTCTTATCAGTTAGCAATTAGGGTCGTTGGGCAATCCAAGGCAAGAGTTGTAGCGTTAAGCTTGGCTAATAAAGAGATAGAATCTATAAGAAATCTTCCTTATAATGATATTTATTCAAAGAATTATTCTACAACAAGCAATGGCATTAATTTTAATGTTCAGGTAGTGGTTGAGGATTATGATGATTGCGCTGACGCAAGATATTTGGAAGGGCAATGGGTTGATTGTCAAGGGAATGCTACTTCTGCGGATTCAGTTATTCCTGACTACAAAAAAGCGAAGATTAGAGTTAGTTGGGTAAAAGGCGTCTCTAAAAATATTGTTATTACAAGTAATATCTCTCCAAAGGGAGTGGAAACAGGGGAAGGAAAAGGCGGATTAGGTATTTTAATTCTTAACGCTTCTGGGCAGAAAGAAGAGATTGGAACAGAGGACAGGTTTCCGCCTTGCTCTTCTACCACAATTCATATTTTGAATAATCCTCTTGGTTTTGATATGTGTTATGGTGATGAAAATCCAGGATATCGTTTTTTAATTTTAGATAAATCTCAATGTTCAGAGGATTATCATATAGATATTCAGAAAGAGAATTATAGCGAGGATAAAACATACGGTAGCGGAGAAATCTATAAATACAAGAACTATGATAGCGGAGAAGTTTTTGCTTCCTCAACTATCATAATTCCCCTTTCCGATAAACGGCATCCAACTATTTCAGAGGGAAGTATTTATAATATAACTTTTTTTATTGATAAATTAAGCGGTTTTTTAGTAAAAACTTTTTCTCCATGGGGAATGGGAACTTTTTCAGACGCTTTTTCAAATACAGACAAGATTTCAGAAATAGAAAATTTGGTAATCTCTGATGGCAGAGCAGGATTGGCAACCTCAACAGAGGGATATCTTGCTTCTGGTTTTTTAATTTCTAACGCAATATCTCCGTCTAATTTAATTAAATGGAATGAGTTTTCTTGGTCAGACCAAGAACCTCTAAATACGAATTTAGATTATCAGATTTTTTACGCTACTGATACTGCGTGGCAATTAATTCCGAATTCAGATTTACCGGGAAATTCAGATGGTTTTATTGAACCGCCAATTGATTTGTCTGATTTAGACATATCAAAGTATTTTAAATTAAAACTCAAAGTCAATGCCTCAACAAGCGACCCACTTCAAACTCCGCTACTGGACGACTGGCAGATTTCCTGGAAAAATAGCGAACCTGTTTTAATCCCGAATGTTAAGTTTTCATTAAAAGAAACAGAAAAAATAATTGGTCATACATCAGACGACAAGCCAATTTATAAGATTTGGACTAAAACTTCAACAGATGTTTCCGGGAGCAAGCAACTTTCAAATTTAGAATGGGGAAAATATAATTTTTTTGATTTTGAAAAAAGCGGATATGAATTAAATTTAAATTTAGGGCTTTCTCCGTCTATGCCTGTTTATTTATCTCCAGCAACAACAACCCAGCTCAACTTATATTTAGAGTCAAGCAACGCATTGTTAACAGAGGTCAAAGATAAAGATAGCGGCCTGCCAATTTTTGGAGCAAATGTTACGCTTTCTAACGCAGGATTTTCTTTTAATGAGAGTCATGTGAGCGACGCAAATGGTAAAACATTATTTATCCCGTTAGAAAGCTCATCGTCCTACGAACTAAAGGTTGAGGCGGAGAATTATTATACCGCTTCTACTACATTAGGTATTTTTGGTAATACTGCCAAATCCATAAGTTTAGAAAGATATGAATAAATCTTTTACCTTAATTGAAACAATAGTTGTAATATCTATTTTTGCGTTAATAATAACCGTTACTGCTGGATTAATTGTTCATTTTTATAAAACATATGCCTATGTTTTTAGGCAATCAACAGCCATAAACGAAGCAAGAAAGGGATTAAAAACAATGGTTAGAGAGATTAGAGAGGCAGGGGTTGGAGAAGATGGTTCTTATCCAATAGAAAGCGCGAATGATTGTGAGTTTGTGTTTTTTTCAGACATAGATAGAGATAATGAGGTTGAAAGAGTGAGATATTTTTTAAGCGGATTATCTTCAAAAGAAGAGATAAAAACCTGCGCTTCTTTTAACAGCGGAGGAAGCTGTTCCGTTGATTTCTCTAATTTTTATGAAGGAGAGTTAAAGGAAGCAAAGATTGAGGTAAGCATTGAGGGCGATTTTGGCTGGAGCTTAGAAAACGCGGAGATTAGAACCGACGATGGAACAATTTTAGGTAAACTTTGCGATGGAAGCGATTGCTCTGATTGCGCTGGTCAATGGCAGGGAACTAAAATTTTTGATGTTAAGGATATTGCCCAAGATAATTTTATCCAGTTTACGGCTGATGCAAGCTATTATGTTGGACCATATTGCGACTGGCAAGAGAACAATCACTCAATACTTGCAAGATTTAAATTGACATGGACCCAAGAAATACCTGGTCATAAAGTAGAATTTAGCAAGGGTGTGGTTAATCCTGTTGGTTGGCCTCCAAAATATTTCATAGGTCAGGAAGAAACTACTATTTTATCTCAATATGTTCAAAATAAAGTTGACAACCCAGAAAAATTTGTCTTTAGATACCTTAATAAAGATGGAGAAGAGATACAAGATTATCCAGCAAGAGCGGAAGACACAAGAATGATAGAAATATCTTTAATTATTGACGCTGACCCGAATTCTTTGCCAAAAGAATTTGATTTGCGAACCTATGTTCAATTAAGAAATTTAAAAACAGATTAGTTTATAAAAAATGAATAAAAAATGAATAAAACAGGATTTATTACCACATATATATTAATTTTTGGAACAGTTTTTTTAATTATGTTTTCAGGATTGCTTGGACTTATACTTTCCCAAATGAAAATAGAGAAAAAGGATATTGCCTATGAAAATGCTCTGCATATTGCCGAAGCAGGTCTTAATCGTTATCTTTGGTATATAACTAAAAAGTCGCAAGAGATTAGGGACGGCGTTGAGATTGGCTGTCCTCCTTCTGAATGTCAGGATTGTGAGCCCTGTGAATATGAATACATTTTTCCGGGATTGGGCGTAGTTGGGAAGTATAAATTAGAGATAGAGGAAAAGAGATGTTGCGGGGTTACATCTTTAATTGTTGCGACATCAACTGGATGGACCACTGATTTTTCTAACACAAAAAGAAAAATAAAAATTAAATATGTTCGCCCAAGCGTGGCTAATTATTCTTATATTTTAAACAATCCTGTTTGGGCTGGTTCAGATAGAGAGATTCAGGGCCCATATCATTCCAATGGCGGGATTAGAATGGATGGGATTAACAACTCCTTGGTTAGTTCTCCATTAGAAGAATGGACCTGCACTCAATCATTTGGCTGTTCTTCCTGTCCAAGTAATTGCTGGACAGAAGGATATAATTGCGTTTGCAATGGCGTTTTCACAACAGCAAACGGGAACGAAAATCTCTTTAGATATGGACCTGAAAAGGTTTCTCCTTTTGATTTTGGAGCGATTACTATGGATTTAGCCAATATTAAGGAGAAAACAAAGAATGATGGAAAGGGAAAATATATTGGGCCTTCTGGTGAAAAGGGATATCATGTTATACTAAAAGAAAACGGAATAGAAGTAAGAAAAATTACTGGATTAAATAAGGTGGGAGGTGTTTATGGGATTCATAACTATGAAACAGTTTATATCGGAAACGAGTATTCTTTAATAAAAAACGAGGATAGCGGTATTTTTTATCCTTATTCTGATTTTGGAGATTGTAGGTTGATCTACATAGAGGATGATGTTTGGATACAAGGAGTTGTAAAGGGAAAAATTACTCTTATATCCGCAGACCTTGATATTTCAACTCCCAAAACAGAGACAAATGTTTGGCTGAAAAACGATATTACATATACTACTAAGGATGGTTCGGACGCCTTGCTTTTAACTGCCCAAAATAACAATCTAATCACTCCAGATTCCCCATCGGATATGACATTAGATGGTGTCTATATTGCTCAATACGGTAATTTTGGCAGGAATTATTATAGCCCTTATTCTTATCCGGCTTACGCAAAGAAAAATCAATTGCAGATTTATGGTTCAATAGTGAGTAATGGCAGGGTTGGAACCAGTTGGAGCTCGGGAGGAGTTTGGGTCTCGGGATATAGTGATAGAAAAAACATCTTCAATCCAGATATGACAATAAACCCCCCGCCATTTTTGCCAACCATATCATCTGATTTTGATTTAATGGAATGGGAGGAAATAAAATAAAGAATTAAAATAAACCTATGTTTGAATTTTTAAAATTAAACCCAGACGCGTTTGGATTAGATATATCAGATGCATCTTTGAAAATCCTTAAACTTAAGAAAAAAGGGAATTATTTTGATTTAGATTTTTTTGGAGAACAGTCCATTGAACATGGAGTAATTGAAGAAGGAAAAATTAAAAAAGAAAAAATATTAGCAAAAATTATCAGAAATGCATTAAATAAAATTAAAGGAAAAAAAATAAAAACAAAACATGTGTTTGTCTCATTGTCTGAAAAAAAGAGTTTTTCCAAGGTAATTAAAATGCCGCTTATGGAGGAAGAAGAATTAAAAAAAGCAATTTTTTTTGAAACGGAAAACTATATTCCTTTTTCTATTAAAAATGTTTATCTTGATTTTCAAATTGTTCCTCCGATTTATAAGCATATTGACCATTTAGATGTTTTAATTACGGCTATGCCAAAAAAAATAATAGACCCTTATTTGTCTTGTGTTAAAAAAGCCGATTTACTCCCAATAATCATAGAAACCAACGCTCAATCTATGGCAAGAGCTTTGGTTGAAAATGAATTAAGCCCCCTTCCGATTCTTTTAATTGATTTAGGTCCTATTGATTCTACGCTTGTTGTTTTTTACGGACATTCCTTGAGATTTACATCTTCTATTTCTATTTCTTCTCAAAAATTTAACGAATCTATTTCTATGGCCCTTAGCGTAGACGCCAAAAAAGCAGACAGATTAAAGACAAAATACGGAGTCGGCAAACCTAAATCAAAAGAAGGAAAACGGGTTTTTAACGCGCTAATTCCTTGCCTCACTGACCTAAGAGAACAAATTAATAAATATATTGATTATTATTACACGCATACTGTTAATAAGCGTTCGCCTTCAGATGAAAGAAAAATAGAAAAAGTTTATTTATCTGGAGAGGGCGCTAATCTTAATGGCCTGCCTGATTTTCTTAGTATGGAGCTTAAAATTCCAGTTAAGAAAGGAAATCCATGGGCGAACATCTTAGAAAAACCGTTTAGATCGGTGCCAGAACTATCTTTTGAAAGGTCTTTAGGATATACAGCCGCTTTAGGGTTGGCGTTAAGAGCAATAAAACATAAATAAATATGATTAATTTATTGCCACAAATCGAAAAAAACAGACTTGCTAAAAACAAGAGATATAGGTTGATTTTGATTTTAGGAATTATTTTTTTGTTTTTTTTAATATCCTTTTCCCTAATTTTATTTTTAGTAAAAATCCATATTTTTAGTTTATCGGAAAATCAAAAAATTTTAACCGACATTAAAAAAGAGGAATTTAAAGCGTCTGATGTTCAGCAAGTTGAAAACAAAATAAAGACAGCCAACCTAAATTTTTCAAAATTAGATTCTTTTTATTCCCAAAGAGATAGCTGGACGGGAATTTTAGAAAAAATTTCTGAAATCAAACCGCAAAACATTTATTTTACAGGACTTTCGTCTTCTTTATTTTCTCCATCAAAGGAAACCAAAGAAGAAAAGCAATATAGGTTTCAAATGACAATTTCAGGATATTCGCCAGACAGAGAATCCCTTCTTGAGTTTAGGGAAAATCTTAAGAAAGAAAAAATTTTTGGAGAAGTTTATTTTCCGTCTTCAACTTTGGTGAAATCAAGCGATATAAATTTTAATTTAACCCTAAAAATTAAGTAATATATGGAAAAGGTTTCCAAAAAATACATATTTTTTATAATCCTTCTTTCTTTTCTTATTCTTGTCGCTATTTTTTTAATCGTTTATTTATTAGGCGGGATTAAAGAAAATTCTGAAAATTTTAGAAATCAAAAAAAATCTTTTGTTGAAACAGAAGCAAAAGCCAGAAACCTTAAGCGTTTTCAGGGTTGTTTTCAGAAATACTACCCAAGCATAGAAAAAACTGAAAATCTGTTTGTTGAACCGGAAACGCCAATTGATTTTATTGAGTTTTTAGAAGAAAAAGGAAGTAATTCGCATCTTTCCTTTGAGATTTCTTCTATGGATTTTCAAAAACCACTAAAGGGTTCCGAACCATTTATAAAATTTCAATTATTACTTGCAGGGGCTTTTCCTGATTTTTTAAAATTTCTTGAAAAAATAGAAGCAAGCCATTATCCTCTTGAGGTTCAGAGTATTAGTGTTAATAAATTATCCCCTAAAGAAAAGCAGGTTTTTTTAGAAGATATTAACGCGGCTCTTTCTATAAAACTTTATACAAAAAACAAGGAATTTTAGAAAAATTTATGAGAAATAATTTTAATTATAAAGCAAATAAAAAGTTTTTTAAAAAAATATTAGAAGCAATAGCAGAGCAGGCATTTTTAAGTTGTTTGTTTTTATTCATTTTGAGTTTATTTTTAGGGGGAATATTTTTTTATAGATATGGCATTTTAATAGAAAAAACAGAACCAGAGATTCCTCTAAAATCAGTTGAATTTAGAACAGACCTATATCAAAAAATTTTACAAGAATGGGAAAATCAAGAAGCTTCAGATAGAGAAGCAGACCTGAAAATATACATAGATCCATTTCAAGCTCAAGGGGCTACATCCGCTCCCGAGGCATAAAAATCTTTATTAGTTTGATTTTTTAGATATAATCTGCTTGTATATTATTAAGCCCCCATAGCTTAATGGACAAAGTAATGGCCTTCTAAGCCATTGATGCAGGTTCGACTCCTGCTGGGGGTACTTATGGAGACCGTGGTGTAATAGTAGCACAAAGACCTGTGGAGTCTTTAGTACGGATGCAAGTTCCGTCGGCCTCCCAAAGTAAATTTTTTAATCCTCAATATGCCCCTGTAGTTCAATGGATAGAACAATTCCCTCCTAAGGAGTAGATATAGGTCCGATTCCTATCAGGGGCACTTGTTCTCAAAATTTTAATCAAACATAAGGGCCCATAATCTAGCGGTAAAATACGTCCTCGGCATGGACGAGTCGGGAGTTCGACTCTCCCTGGGTCCACCCAAATTTAAAAATGGATAAACAAATACAATCAAAAAATGTTGCTATTATTGGCGCGGGAATAATTGGGCTTTATTTGGCTTGGAAATTAAGCGAGCTTGGACATAAGGTGGTTGTTTTTGAAAAAAGAGAAAATGTTGGAAAAAATTCATGCTCCGGGCTTATTTCAACGCGAATAAAGGATTTTATCCCAATAGACGATAGATATAATGATAATGGATTGATAGAAAATGAAATCAATAAGTTTCTTATTCATTTTCCGAAAAAAGACATATTTTTAAATCTCAAGCAAACGCATCTTGTTATTAACCGTCAAAAATTGGACGAAAAATTGCTTGAGCTTGTTCAGGCGTCGGGAGCGAAAATTTTATTCAATCACTCAGTTAACGCAATTTTTTATCCCAATCAAGATAAATTTGGTCTTCACGAATTAAATTCAGGCAAAATTGTTCTCCAGACATCCAAAGGCGCGGGAGATTTTGACAGGATAATTGGATGCGATGGAGCAGTGTCAAAGGTTAGGGCTTTAATGGGAATAAAACCGTTGTCTCTTCGTCTGGGTATTAAATTTTCCCTGTTTGTCAAAGATTCTTCTAATCAGGTTCAGGTCTGGCCTGGAAAAAATGGTTTTTTTTGGAGAATTCCGAGAAAAGAAAAAGTTGAATACGGAGCGCTCGGGAACATGGACTTGATAAAAAAAGATTTTGACAATTTTTTAAAGAAAGAAAAAATTTCACCTCCAAAAGGAGAAATAACATCTTCTTTAATTCCGGAAGGTTTGGCGTTTCCAAAAGAAAAAAAGGTTACTCTGTGCGGCGATGCTGCTGGCTTAACCAAGCGTTGGAGCGGAGGAGGAATAATTTGGGGATTAACAGCAGCTGATATTTTATTAAAAAATTTTCCAGATTTCAATCTTTATGAACAGAAAACAAAAAACTTCTTCAGACCAAAAATTTTCAAGGGAAAAATATTCACCCCATTAGTATGTTTTTTAGGAAAAATATTGCCATTTACCTTGCCGTCAGAAGTTAAGTGGGATAACGATTTTTCTTTTTCTAAATCTAAAAAACCTTAAAAATGGAGAGGTACCGAAGCGGACATAACGGAGCCGCCTCGAAAGCGGTTAGCCCTTTTTGGGCACGTGGGTTCGAATCCCACCCTCTCCGCATAAATATTTAATTTTCTTATTTGAAAATTAAATATTATTTGAAAATTGAAAATTATTCAATAATTTGTTTTTATTTTCTCTGCTACGAAATCTTGATATTGTAAAATGTTATGGGAGTTGTATTATATGGATAATAAGGAATAATTTGAAAAATAGTTCATAAAAGGAGGGATGCCTGAGTGGCTTAAAGGGATGGTCTTGAAAACCATTGTGGGAGTAATCCTACCGCAGGTTCGAATCCTGCTCCCTCCGCCAATTTTTATATTTAAATTGAGGAATGCGCAGCTAAAATGGCTGTTTTTTTTGTTCTTTAAATGATATACTAAAATAAATTAGCTTATAAAAATATGGGGATAAAAAATAATAAATTAATAGCGGAGCTTCAGGAAAGAGGATTTATATACCAGTATTCTGAAGATTTGGACAAAATTCTAAATAAAAAGAGAACAATTTATTTAGGAGTTGACCCAACAGCTGAATCAATACATGTGGGCAATTTAGCTGTATATATTTTTGCCCTACATTTAGTAAAAGCCGGACATAAAATTATTTTATTGATTGGCGGGGCCACGGCAATGATTGGCGACCCTTCTGGGAAAGATAAGGAGAGAGATTTTTTAGACGCAGCTCAAATTTCTAAATTTTCAAGAAGTATAACTAAACAAGTAAGGCAAGTGATTGGGATTAAAGACATTAGGGTTGTAAATAATCGCGACTGGCTTTCCAAAATGAGTATAGTTGATTTTTTGCGAGATATTGGAAAACATTTTACAGTCAATAATTTAGTTAAGAAAGAATCAATTTCTAAACGAATTCAGGGTGATGATGGAATTTCTTTTACTGAATTTTCTTATTCTTTATTACAGGGTTATGATTTTTATTTTTTAAATAAAAAGATGGGGGTTGATTTACAAATTGGCGGTTCTGACCAATGGGGAAATATTGTTTCTGGAATAGAATTGATTAGGAAAAAGACAGGCAAGACGGTTTATGGTTTAACAACTCCTCTAATTGTTAATAAAACAACAGGAAAAAAGTTTGGGAAAAGCGAAGGAAATACTGTTTGGTTAGACCCGAAAAAAATATCGCCGTATTCTTTCTATCAATTCTGGTTTAATACTGACGATGCTAATGTTATTGATTATTTAAAAATTTTTACATTTTTATCCATTAAAGAAATTGACAAACTTGAATCAAAAATGAAACTTAGTCCCGGTGACAGGATGGCTCAAAAGGTGTTGGCTTATGAGGTCGTCAAGTTTGTTCATAGTGAAAGAGACGCAGATAACGCAAGAAAGGTTTCAAGTATTCTTTTTGAGACAAATAAAATTGAAAATCTCACAAAAGAACAAGGAAAGATGTTATTTAGGGAAGCGCCAACCTGTGTTATCTATTCTAAAATTTCAATAACAGAGCTTTTATTGAAAACAAAATTAGCCAGTAGTAAAAGAGAGGCAAGAGAGCTTATAAAAAACAACGCAATAAAATTAAACAACAAGAATGTATCTATAGAGACAGAACTTTCAAGCAAGGGCGTTTATCTTTTGTCGCGAGGAAAACAAAAAAAATGCGTTATTAATTTTGTAAAAAAATCCTAAACGCATAAATGCTAATTTGTTAATATTTATTAAGGTCCCAAAAGGTTTAATAGCTCTATAGAAGCTTGTGTTTGCGGATAACAGCTTCTAAAATCTGGAAGGGTTTGGCGTTGCAGAGGTTAGACCTCTGCAATTCTGCAATTTTAGCGTTGCAGAGGTTAGACCTCTGCAATTTCGTTTGCCTATGTTAGACCTGTTATTTTTAGAATTTTTTATTGGCTTATTTAATCTATAATCTATATTATTTCTATTAGATTTTAGATGATCTAATGCGTTTTATTGTTAAGGATTTGGAATGGTGTTATAATGATGCAGAATTTAAAAAATAATGATAAATAATTTACTGAAATAGTATAAATTAAAAATATGTTTAATTTTTCGAAGAAAAAACAGGAGCCAAAAAATATAAATGAGGTATTAACTAATTTAAATGAAATAGGCGAAGACGTTAAAAATATAAGACAAGAATTAA
>JAYELF010000037.1:0-3056 GCA_034717275.1 Patescibacteria group bacterium | reverse complement strand
ATAACGATAAACCGTTTTGCGCTCAACCTTTTAATTTAGCGTATGATAATTTTTTGGGACGGCTTGCAATTGTTCGCGTATATGACGGTAGTGTCAATGTTGGAGATACTATATACGTAAAGAAGCATTCTGGGCAGACCACAAGCCATAAAATAACAAAATTATTTACATTTGAGGGCATTAACAGAAAAGAGGCGAAAACCATTAGAGCCGGCGATATTGCCATAATCGCAGGGCTTCCAGATGTATATATTGGAGATACGCTGGTAAAATCCGCAGACGGAGCATTGCTTGAAAGTATTTCTGTTGACGAGCCAACTATTGAACTTACATTTTTAGTAAATAATTCTCCGTTTGCTGGACGTGAGGGAAAATTTATAACAAGCAGGCAGCTGCGAGAACGTTTGGAAAAAGAGCTTGAAATAAATGTTGGCTTAAAAATAGATTTTGACACGCAGTCCGCAGAGCAGTTTATTGTACATGGAAGAGGGGAGTTACATATAGCTATTCTTATTGAAAATATGCGCAGAGAAGGTTATGAACTTCAGGTTTCTCAACCCAAGGTTATTATAAAGAAAATTGACGGTAAAAAATATGAGCCATTTGAGGAAATTATAGCAGAGGCGCCAGAAGAATTTCAGGGAGCAATTATTGAGAAATTAAGTTCTCGCGGCGCGCAACTTGTAAATATTGATATGCGAGAAGGCCGTTCCTTTATGCGATTTGAAGGTCCAAGTCGCGGTTTATTCGGGTATAGGAACCAATTTATCATAGACACGAAAGGAAACGGAATTTTAGCAAGTCGCGTTATAGGGTATCGTCCATATATTGGAGAAATTGCGCGCAAAAAAATTGGCTCAATGATTTCTGGAGCAACAGGCAAAGCATTAGCTTACGCGCTTGATAATTTGCAAACCAGAGGCGCTTTATATATTAAAGAAAACACTGAAGTGTATGAGGGCATGGTAATTGGAAATACATCAAAAGGAGAACAAATGACGGTAAATCCAATCAAGGGAAAACATCTTACTAATATGCGAGCCGCTGCCGCTGATGACGCTATTAAGCTTACGCATCCACAAATTATAACTATTGAGGCAGGGTTAGAAATAATGGATAAAGACGAATATTTAGAGATAACGCCTAAAAGCGTAAGATTGCGAAAGAAATATCTTACAGAAACAGACCGCGCAAGAGCAAAACGAGAAAACAGATAATATGAAAAATAATAAAAAATAATGAAACCGTCTTTTCAGGAAGTCGGTTTTTTAATATAATTAATTTATGAAATATAATGTTGCTGTAATTGGAGGAGGTCCTGCTGGAATGATTGCGGCGGGAAGAGCTGGTGAGGTTACATCTCATGTTGTTTTGATTGAAAAAAACAAAAGCTTAGGCAAGAAACTTTTAATTACAGGCAAGGGAAGATGCAATATTACAAATAAAGCGAATAAACAAAGAGAGATAATAAGTAAATTCGGGAAAAATGGAAAATTTCTTTTTTCAGTATTTTCTAAATTTGGCGTAGACGAAACAATCGTCTTTTTTAAAAACAATGGCTTAAAAACGAAAGTTGAAAGAGGCGGTAGAGTGTTTCCTGTGAGCGATACGTCAAGAGATGTTCTTAACGCGCTTATTAATTATCTAAAAGAATTTCATGTTGAGATAAAAACGAATTCAGAAGTAAGAGAAATTATAAAAAAAGGAAATAGGATTGAAAAAATTGTATTGGTTAATAATGAAGAAATTATCGCTGATAATTTTATAATTTGCGCAGGAGGGAAATCTTATCCAATAACTGGTTCTACCGGCGATGGCTATAAATGGGTTGAAAAAATGGGACATAAAATTATAAAAACCTTGCCCTCGCTTACGCCTATTATTGTTAAGGAGGGATATGTAAAGGAGCTTGAAGGGTTAAGCCTAAAGAATGTTGAAATTAGCGCGTATAAAGGGAAAAAAAAGTGTTGCTCAAGATTTGGTGAAGCAATATTTACAGCAAATGGAATGAGCGGACCAATAATACTTGATATGAGCAAAGAAATTCGCAAAGAATTGCCAAATAAAATTAGGATACAAATTAATTTTAAGCCGGCATTGGATTTTGTAAAACTTGATAAAAGAATCCAAAGAGATTTTCAAAAAAGTTCTAATAAATTATTCAAAAACTGCCTTAATGAATTATTGCCCAAAAAACTTATTCCTATCATTGTAAAAATGTCCGGGATTAACCCTGACAAAAAAGTTAATTCTATTACAAAAGAAGAAAGAAAGAAATTAGTGTGTCTTTTTAAAAAATTTAGTTTGAGAGTAGATAGATTAGATGGTTTTAAAAAAGCTATTATTACAACTGGCGGGATTAAATTAGATGAGGTTGAGCAAAAAACAATGAAATCAAAATTGATTGATAATTTGTATTTTTCAGGAGAAATACTTGATGTTGATGGACCGACTGGCGGATATAATTTGCAGGTTTGTTGGTCTACTGGATATATTGCTGGAGAAAACGCTGGACGCGTAAATTCAAAACAATGATAGGATAATTAGAGGACAAGGATTAGGGGATAGGTCGCTTTTAAAATGGGAATTGGGTATTTTTGTTAAACAAAGAAAATCAAGGATTGGCCTTGATTTTTTGTTTGACTTCTTTTTACGAGTGGTTAAAATTATAAATAGAGGGCTTGTTGAATAGATAGGCGCTATAAAAATAAAAACTTTTTTGTTTTCGAGATAAATTAAAATATTTATTTAATTTATATCTTAAAGAAACAAAATATAAAAAAATATGCCAAAAATTGGAGAAACGCCAAATTTATCACCAGAAGAGCAGGAGAAAGAAGCAGATAATCTTCTAAACGATATGAGGAAAGAAGCAGAAAAGGCTATGAATCAAGGAATAGAAGAGGGAAAGAAAAAAGAAGAAAAACTTCCTGGAGAGATAGCGATAGAGCAAATTGAAAAAGCGGAAAAACCAATAAAAGGTAAAAAGACAAGAGAAAAAATAAATAAAAGAAAAGAGAAAGAAAAAAAATAAGAAAAACTTCCTGGAGAGATAG
>JAYELF010000036.1:0-3115 GCA_034717275.1 Patescibacteria group bacterium | reverse complement strand
ATGATAATTGATTAATGATTATTGATAAATGATAATTGATTAATGATTAATGATAAATTAGTGATAAAAAAATTAAAAAATGGTTAAAAAATATTATATTATCACCTACGGATGCCAGATGAATAAAAGCGACAGCGAACGAATTGCCGTTGAGCTTAAAAAAATAAAGTATAAACCAACTTCAAGTATCAGTGAAGCTGATTTAATTGCAGTTAATATGTGTTCTATTAGGCAATCAGCTGTTAATCGAGTTTACGGACTTATACAAAAATTTAGAAAACAAAAAATAAAAAATCCTAAATTAAAAACTCTGCTAACTGGCTGTATTCTAAAAAAAGATTTAAAAAAATTTAAGGATTATTTTGATTACATTTTATCAATAAAAACACTCCCCTATTGGAAAAACTATTTTCAAGAAAAAACATTCTTGTTTTACCCAAATCCAAGAGATGAAAAATTTAATAATGATTTCAAGGCGGGATATTTAAAAATTAAGCCAACCCCTCTAAATAATTTTTCTGCCCTTATACCCATTTCCAATGGTTGTGATAATTTTTGCTCTTTCTGCGTTGTCCCATACACTCGCGGAGCAGAGTTTTCAAGACCATCAAAAAATATTCTAAAAGAAACAAAAGAATTTATCAAAAAGGGATATAAGGAAATCTGGCTTTTGGGACAAAATGTAAACGAATATAACGATAAACAAGGAACATCAAATAATAAGCAAAAAATATCTTTTTCAAAATTATTAAAATTAATAGACAACATACCCGGAAATTTTTGGATTAGATTTACTTCTTCAAATCCAAAAGATTTTTCAAATGAAATGATTAAAACAATGGCTATTTCAAAAAAAATAACTCCATATTTAAATTTGCCTATCCAATCTGGAAATGACAAAATTTTAAAAAAAATGAACAGAAAATATACAATAAAAGATTACAAAAATCTTGTTAAAAAAATTAGAAAAAATTTTAAAGAACATCGAGAGGGATTAGAAAAAGAAATTGCTCTTTCCACAGACATTATCGTAGGATTTCCATCTGAAACAAGAAAACAATTCAATGATACTGTTAAAATTTTTAAGGAAATTAAATTTGATATGGCATATATATCTAAATTTTCTCCGCGTCCTGAAACGCTTGCTCAAAAAATGAAAGACGATGTTTCACAAAAAGAAAAAAATAGAAGAGAGAAAGCGTTAACTGAAATGTTAAAAAAAATTGCTCTTAAAAAAAACGAAAAATATATCAATAAAACAATAGAGGTTTTGCCAACGCAATTTAAAAATAATTTTTTAATTGGAAAATCAAGGCATTACAAAACAGTAAAATTCAAGGGACGCAAGGAACTAATCGGAAAATTTGTAAAAGTAAAAGTCACAAAAGCAATGGCTTGGGGATTAAATGGGAAATTAATATAATCCATATTAAGAATTCTAATCTAACAAAATTTTAATTTAAGGGACTATTTTCAATTATGAATATTTCCATTAAAGCTAATAAATTAATAGTCGTCTTGGGTCCAACCGCTTCAGGAAAAACAGAGACAGCAATACGGCTTGCTAAAAAGTTTAATGGCGAAATTGTTTCTGCCGATTCAAGACAGATTTATAAAGAATTAAATATTGGAACAGCAAAGCCGGATATTAAAAATTCAAAAACGAAAAACAAAAAGCGTTTATTTAAAAAAATACCATATCACTTAATTGATGTTGTCCGCCCTGATAAAGAATTTAATGTTGCAATTTATAAAAAAATAGCAATCAAGCAAATAAAAGAAATTCAAAAAAGAGGAAAAATTCCTTTCTTGGTCGGAGGAACAGGCCTTTATATTTGGACAATTGTTAATAATGTCAATTTTCCGAGAGTAAAAGCAAATAAGAAATTAAGAGAAGAATTAGAAAAAAAATCTTGCGAGGAATTATTTAAAATTTATAAAAAATTGGATTCACGAGACGCGGAGCGCGTTGAGAAAAAAAATAAAAGACGATTGATTCGCGCAATTGAGGTTTGTAAAACAACCAAAAAATTGTTTTCAAAACAAAGAAAAAAAGGAAAAAAGCTTTTTGATATTTTAGAAATCGGCATTAAATTAGAAGATGAAAAATTAAAACAAAGAATTTCAAAAAGAACCAAGAAAATGTTTAAATTGGGACTTGAGACAGAAGTGAAAAATTTAAATAAAAAATATAGTTTCAATCTTCCAATATTAAGAGAAACCATTGGATACAAAGAATGGGAAAATTATTTCAAAGGAGAAATAGATAAAAAAAGTGTATTAGAGCAAATCAATATTCATACAATACAACTTGCCAAAAAACAAATGACCTGGTTTAAAAGAGACAAGCAAATTCAGTGGTTAAAAAATTGCCAAGATGCGGAAAAATTAGTAAAAAATTTTTTAAAAAAATAACAGGACAATGGAGTCCTATTTTTTCTTTTCTCAAAAAAAACTATGTATTAAGTTTTAATAAATTTTTTTATTTATTGCTTTTTTTTGTTTTATATCCCCTCCTCTCTTATTCTTGATCCCTTTTTTATATTTGTTTTTGCTTCCTGAACAATCCGAATAGATTTTTTAAAAATTCTCGCTCCTCTTTTCGTTTGGGCGGCTGACTTACCTTTATATTTTTTTAATTGCCTTTGCATTTCATCCTTAATGTCAACTATCGCGGTTCTTAAATCATATGAAGAAGATTCTGTTCTTAGATTTTTCTTAGGAAGTTTTATCTGGCATTCCGCGTAAAAAATATCTCCTTTTTTATGATGTTTTGACGGCTTGCCAATTTCTATTAAAAGTTCGGTGTTTGGTTCTCTTTGAAAAATTTGAGCAAATTTTTCTAAACTCTCCATTTTTTCCCAAATAAAATATCTCAACGGCTTATTTAGTTGGATATTAGTAGATTTAATAATAATTTTCATAAATTCTTAATATTAAATAATCTTTGAATTACGAAATGCGCTGTTTAGCAAAGAAATTCAGAGAAACAATAAATAAAAACTTTTATTATTTAATTATTTCATTTTAAAAAACAATGTCAAGCTTTTATCAACAACACAAATTTCATATTCAAAAATTTCCTATGATAAATATTCTATTTCTTGGTTTAATT
>JAYELF010000035.1:0-3136 GCA_034717275.1 Patescibacteria group bacterium | reverse complement strand
CAATTATTTCTTTTTTTTGTTCTTTAGTTAAAGCCATTATAATATAATGTTAATCTATGAATTACGAATGTATATAAATATATAAAAACTGCGATTTCTCGCAGACAATTTAAAATTTACAAATAAATTTTATATTGTCTCGAGAGGGCTTATATCTACGCCTCTTGTCTGCGACTGTTCTATTTTATTTTACTTTTGATTCAAGCATCCTGACTCTGTTTTCTAAAGATTCAAAATCTTCCAAATCAACTTTTTTCCTTAGCGAAGTTTTAATTATTTCTATATCATTTTTCATTATCTCAATATTTACCTGCATTAAACCCATTGTTTCGGTATGAGAATCTAATTTTGTATTCATAGAATCTAATTTTTGATTGTGAGTTTGATATCCCTCAACCAATAAATCAATCTTACTGTCAAAATTTTCTTTGCAAACATCAAAATGCCTTTTTATTCTCTCTGTTTGCTTGCTTGTATCTTCTTTATATCCCTCTATTTTCTCATCTGTACCTTCTTTATATTCTTTTAAAATTTTTTTAATATCTTCCATATTAAAATGATTTCCTATTGGTTTAATTATATTTATTTTTGCGTTTCTGTCAATTTTTTCACTATTGCTTCGCCAAACCCTCTAACTGATAGCGGGCCATTTCCAGTGATAATATTTCCGTCAACAACAACCGGATTATCTTGATACACAGCGCCCTCTTTTTCCAAAACTCTAATTGGGTTTTTGTCTAATTCACTTGACCAAACAGTTGCGTTTTTCCCTTTCAAAACTCCACTCTTTGCTAAAATAACAGGACTAATGCAAATAGAAGCCAAAATTTTCCCTTGAGAAATTGTTTCTTGAATTATCTTATAAGACGCTTTATTATCAAGATATTTTAGGCATCCTGAACCGCCAATAAAAACAATAGCGTCGTAATTTGAAACCTCTATTTTATCAATTATCTTATCCACTGCCACCTCTCCTCCTTGAGACCCCATAGCAATACCCAAATCAGCGCTAAAAATATCTATGTTAATCCCTTCTTTTTCTAAAATTTCTTTTGTAATAAAAAACTCTTCATCTCTGAAATTCTTAAAAGCGATAAGCATCGCGACTTTTTTTCTTTTGTCTTGAGATGTTTTAGAGATTTCCATTTTTATTTTTTTAATCCCCTCCTTCTCTTTCCATAATATTATATTTTTGGCTTTATCAAAACCAATATCCAAAAACAAAGATAATAACGATTAATAAGATTATAATAACAAATTTATTTACAGAGAACAATAATCATTGCCTCTAAAAATAATATGTTTAATCTTTCAATTTAAACATATTAACTTATTGCTATTGTTTAAGGTATTTTATGATATTGATATTATGTTCTCTTAGGGTTTTACTAAAAATTGTTTCTCCTTTTGAAGTTGACAAATAATACCAATATCCTGTTTTTTCAGGATAAATTGAGGCAATAATACTTTCTAATCCTGGATTACAAATCGCTTTTTGAGGCAATCCCCTTTTTTTATATGTTTCAAGACAAGAGTCAACCTGTAAAGGAACTCCTTGATTTAACCTTTTCCATAAAACCCCTGAAACTTTTTTTTTGTCTTCAAGAGTTATGACTTCTTTTTCTATTAAAGAAGCCATTATTACTACATCAAAAATACTTTTATTTTGTCTTTC
Organism: Patescibacteria group bacterium; assembly: GCA_034717275.1. Lineage (GTDB taxonomy): Bacteria > Patescibacteriota > Minisyncoccia > Minisyncoccales > JAYELF01 > JAYELF01. The sequence goes on along the minus strand of JAYELF010000035.1, from coordinate 1,461 downwards.
AACTTTTTCTCTTAAATCAGGATTAAATTTTTTTTGAAAATTGCTTAACATCCTGCTAACAATATTTTCTAATTCCTTTTTATTCTCCCCTGCCTCTTGCTCGCTAATATAGTAAGTGTCGGGAAATAGAAATCCCTCTAAACTATTTTCATCCGGAACATCTTTTAAAAATAAAAATTGCCCTTTAAGGTCTCCTGCCTTAAAACTAAAAAGAGTAATTTTATTGTCTTTCCTGATTTTATTTATTTCTCCCTCAATTTGTTCAATGGTATAGCCTTCAGGGACAATTAATTTTATTTTCGCTGTTTCCCCTGAAACAATTTTTTCTATAATCTCCGAGATGTTCATACAACTGCTTAAGCGATAAGACCCTTTCTGGAGCTTGCGCGCGTTCATAGACAAAAGAATATAGGCATCAGAACAAAATCTATTTTTAATAATGCCTTGTTCTTCTAAATTTTTAGAAATTTGAAAAAGATTTTGATTTTTTTCAATTGAAAATAGTTTTTCTTCTGAAGATTCTTCACAAAAAGGACTTATACCGTAAGCGTTATCAATGTAACAAGTTAAAAGAAAGTAAATCAAAAAAAGAAAAAAAATAGAAAAAACGAATATTATTAATTTCTTTATTGAATTAGCCATCGTTTATTTTTAATTCAAGATTATTTATTGTTCTTTTTTACTAATGGCACAAAAACAAAACCGGGATATTCTGTTTCTTCAAATTTTCTATTAGATTTTTTCTCTAAAACCCAAATAGAAGATTTGATTGGCGCAACTATCCTTCCTCCTACTTTTAATTGTTCCTTCCATGCTTGAGGAATTTTTTCCCCTGTTGCCGAAGCCAATATCTTGTCAAATGGAGCTTTTTTTTCACATCCCTTAGACCCGTCTCCACAAATAAATTTCACTATTCCTTTCTTTATAAAATTATACTTTGCCGTATTTTTTTCTCCAAATTCTTTTAATTCAGGTATCACTTCAATAGCAATTATTTTACCTTTGGTTTTGGATTTCGAATTTTGAATTTCAGGTTTGTTTTCCGAACTTACACAATAAGCAAGAAGAGCTGTTGTCCACCCTGAACCAGAACCAATATCTAAAATCCTATCTCCCTCTTGAGGTTGCAATTTCTCAAGCATAAAAGCAACAACCAATGGTTGAGAAATAGTTTGACTGTAACCAATTGGCAGTGGTTCGTCTATCTCTGCAAAATTCTTATTATCTTCAGACAAAAAATCCATCCTTTTTATCTTTCTAAAAGCCTCAATTATTCTTGGGGTTTTTAACCACCTCTCTTGGACTAAATTATCTATTAAAGACATCACTTAATAATTAATGACAATTGATTAATGATTATTGATTATTGATTATTGATTATTGATTATTGATTATTGATAAATCAGGGGAGACCCGCTCTCCCTCCAAACTTGGCAGGTCCGACCTGCGCAAATTACAGAG
>JAYELF010000034.1:0-3138 GCA_034717275.1 Patescibacteria group bacterium | reverse complement strand
TCTTTTTCTCCACTAACTATTAATCTGGCTGTTTGAGGTTCATCGCTAAAAATTTTAAATCTCAATTGCTTTAAATTTAATAAAATAGAAATAACATCTTCTAATACTCCATTTATGGTCGAAAACTCATGTTGTACACCCTTAATTTTCACTTGAGTAACTGCGCATCCTTCTAAAGAAGAAAGTAAAACGCGTCTCAACGCATTACCCATTGTTACTCCGTGTCCAGGCCAAAGACCCTCTAATTGGAAAATAGCAAAATTTCCTTTTTCCTCAATAATTTTTGGTTTAACCGGCAATGTAATCATATTGTTTATATGTCTTATCCGTTAAATCTATAATTTAAATCCGATTTTTATTTGCTTGTATAAACCAAATAATTTTAAATTTTTTGGCTTAAAAAATAAATATAAATTACAAACTAAATGGATAAGAAGTTAACGCGAATAATACTCAAGCACAGTTGACACTTCCACTGGAGGAAGGAATTCTTCTAATGTTGGATAACTAATAATTTCCGCTTCTAATTTTTTAATATCAACACTAAGCCAAGAAGAAATTTTTTCTTCCTTTGATTTGGATAAAAGCTCTTGGAATATAGCTTTCTTTTTTGAAGATGAACGAATCCCTATTTTATCGCCTTTTTTGAGTTGATAAGATGGAATATTCACTGACTTTCCGTTGATTAAAAAATGATTATGCGAAATAAGTTGGCGGGCTTGAGAATGAGATGAAGCAAATCCTATCCGAAACACCAAATTGTCAAAACGAAATTCTAACTTTTTAATCAAAATGGCTGTTAGGTCTTCTGCGCTTTTCTTTTTATCTAAAACTTCTTTTGCATACTTTTTAAATTGATTTTCCTGCAGATTATACCAATTTTTCAACTTCTGCTTTTCTTTTAATTCTATTCCGTATTCTGAAAGATTATGACGACGCATTCTTTTGCTTTTCATTCCAGGCGGAAACGGTTTTTTAATCATAGGGCATTTAGGCGAAAAACATTTTTCGCCTTTTAATAAAAGCTTAACTCCCAACCGACGACAAATTTTGCATTTATTGTTTTTCATAAAAATTCATTAATATTAGCTTGCTGTTTGCGAAATATAATTCGTTTATTGTTTCTTTGAATTACGAAATTGATTTTAGAATTCAGATAAAAAGTCTTTTTAGTGTCGGGCTGACTGTGAATTTGGCGCGCTAAAAAGATTTCTTATCTGAATTCCTTTGCTAAGTAGCGTATTTCGTAATTCAAAAATTGTTTACAAAACAAGGATTACACTCTTCTTACCTTTGGCGGTCTGCAACCATTATGAGGTATTGGCGTAATATCTTTTATAGAAAGTATGTCTAATCCATGAGCAATCAATGACCTTATAGCTGAATCACGACCACTGCCAATTCCCTTCACAATAATATTGGCTTTTTCTATTCCGCGTTTTCTTGCTGATTCAAATAATGTCTCCGCGGCTTTTGAGGCGGCAAATGGAGTTGCCTTTTTCGTTCCCTTAAAGCCAATTGCTCCAGCGCTTGTCCAAGATAAAATATTGCCATTTAAATCTGCCAAACTAATCATAGTATTATTATAAGAAGAATATATATATATTGTTCCCTCCTTAATCTTTTTAGAAATCGGTTCTTTTCTTTCTTGTTTCTGAATTTTTGCTTCAACCATTTCTCTTTCTTTGAGTAATTGTTCTTCTGTTTTTTGAACTACGTGTTTTTTGCCCATAAAAAATTAAATATTGTTGTTTATTTTGGAGAAAGTGGCGCTTTTCTGCCCGAGCCAACCGTTCTTTTAACATTTTTTCTAATTGTTCTGCTATTAGTTTTGGTTCTTTGCCCTCGTACTGGCAACCCATTGATATGACGACCTCCTCTCCAACACCCGATTTCTTTTAATCTCCTTATTGCTATTATTTTTTCTCTTCTAAGGTCTCCCTCAATTTTACAATTTTTATCAATAATTTCTTTGAGCTTGTTGATTTCCTGTTGAGAAAGGTCTTTCGCGTGAACAGATAGACTAATTTGACAATCTTTTAAAATCTTTTTACTCAAAGAATTCCCTATTCCGTATATATAGGTTAAGGAAGTTTCTATTTGTTTGTTTTCTGGAACACTAACTCCAGCAATACGCAACATAAATATAACTATAATGCTAATCTGCGATTAATGCACTGACATATAAATTATTAATAATTTATTGATGTTCGCGATTAGCAGATTAGCGTTAAATTAATAGATTAGCGTTTTCAATTTTATCTCTTTGTTTTTTAAATATTAAATCTTGGATTTTGCGCTTTTCCTATCCTTGTCTTTGCTTATGTCTTGGATTTTTTTTACAAATTACAAAAACTCGGCCCTTACGCCTGACTATTTTACAATGCTTACAAATTTTTTTTACTGACGGCCTAACTTTCATAATTGATATAATCTTAATATACAAATAATAATACTAATTTATATTTTAATTAGTAAATTGGCGTTTTTTTATTTATTTGCCCCTATACACTATTCTTCCTTTTGCCTCATCGTAAGGGCTTACCTCCACTGTTACATTATCACCCGGTAAAATTTTTATTCTATACATTCTTAATTTTCCAGAAAGATGCGCTAAAATCTCTTTTCCGTTTTCTAATCTTACCTTGAAATGAGTACTTGGCAAGGTTTCTAAAACTTGCCCATTAATTCTAATTGTTTGTTTTTTTGAATCCATTTATATATTAAACAAAAATAGTATAACAAATAACATTATTTAAATCAATAGCAACGCAACTATAAAATTACAGAAAGCAAATACCTATTTTTAAATTATCAACAATCAATTATCATTAATCAATTATCAATAATCAATGATTATTTATCATTAATCAATTATCAATTATCGTTTATCAATAATCATTTATCAATCATCAATAATTATTAATTATCTGGGCAAGTCGGACACACGCAACCCCTCGCAGAAACAACCCTCACAGAGACCCTTGCAGAGGTTAGACCTCTGCAACTTTATTCATCTTTTCATTTTTAATCATTGTAATACATTTTGGACGATCGTCTAAATTATATTACAATATCTGTTTTGTTTATTTGCATTTTCTTTGCAGAGGTTAGACCTCTGCAACTCTTTCTCTGCAA
>JAYELF010000033.1:0-3172 GCA_034717275.1 Patescibacteria group bacterium | reverse complement strand
CCTCGACAATTAGCAAGCGTTATTATAGAAGCTGGGTTTTCTCCTTCAAATATTGAGATTGTTTCTGAACCCCTAAAAGTTCATTGCTTGGGGATTGCCCAAAAAAATTGATTATATCCCCTGAAAAATGTTAAAATAAAAACATAATTTTTTTCAGGGGATTTATTTTTTAAAAATATGGGATTTTATGCTTTAACAGGTTTGATTAATGCAATTGCTAGTACTCTTCTGGGCGTTTTTGTTTATTTAAGAAATAGAAAGCAAATTAATAATCAGTTATTTTTTTTATTTTGTTTAAGTATGGCTATATGGAGCTATGCTTATTTTTTTTGGCAGACATCTTCAATTGAATTTTTTGCTCTTTTTTGGTGTAGAGCTTTAATGGTTGGAGCAATTTTTATTCCGATATTTTATTTGCACTTTGTTTTAGGTTGGATTAGAAAAATTAAAGAAAAGAAAAATTATTTGATTTTTGGTTATTTGATTTTTTCATTTTTCTTTTTTTCAAATTTTACCTCTTTGTTCGTGAAGAGTGTTTCTCCTAAATTTAATTTTCTTTTTTGGCCGAATCCTGGTATTTTATTTCATTTTTTTTTAGTATTGTGGGTTTTCTGTGTAATTTATACTATTTATCTACTTATTGAAGCACTTTCAACATCTACTGGAGTTTTTCGTTCGCAATTAAGATATATTTTAGCAGGAGTGATTATAGGGACTGGTGGAGGAGTAACTAATTACTTTTTATGGTACGACATTTCTATTCCTCCTATTGGGAACGGGACAGCTACTTTATATATATTGCTTGTGGCTTACGCCATCGTCAAATATCGTTTTATGGATATTCGGGTGGTTGTTGGTAAAGGCGCGGTTTATGTTTTTTCTTTTGGCACAGTGATTGTTTTAGCGTCAGGAATGATATTTTTGAATAACAAATTGGCTTTGCCTGTTTCAGCCAATATTGCCTATATTGTAATTTTAGTTGTCAGTATACTTTTATTTCAGCCGGTTTTTAGGTTTTTTGAAAAAATAGCCAGTAAATATTTTTACTATAGTTTTTATTCTTCCCAAAAGGTTATTACTAATTTAGGGAAAAAACTTACAGAAGTTTTAGAGTTAGATAAACTTACCTCTTTAATCGCTGACACTTTGATGGATACAATGAAACTTGATAAAGCAGGAGTTTTATTAAGAGATTCGGAAACCAGAATTTATCAAATTCAGAAAATTATTGGATTTAGAGAAGAAAACGGAATATCTTTAGTAAGAGATAATTTTTTAACTTTATACTTAGAAAGAAATAAAAAATCTTTGGTATATGAAGAATTGGGTTTAGCGATTAGAGACGCTAAAACCAAAAAAGAGAAAGAAAATCTCAAAAATCTGCAGGCAAATATGAAAAGAATTGAAGCAAGTCTTTGTTTGCCATTGTTCAGAAAAAATGAAATTATTGGAATGATAATTTTGGGAAGCAAAATATCTCAAGAGCCTTTTTCAATACAAGATATTGAGCTTTTGAATAATCTTTCTTCTCAAGCATCTTTAGCTATTCAGAATGCTGTTCTTTATTCAAAAGAAAAAGATTTTGGCATAAGGATGGATAAAGAAGTTAAAAAAGCAACAAAAGATTTAGCCGATGCCTATAAAAAGCTTGAAAAATTAGACAAAGCCAAGTCAGAATTTATTGCCATTACTTCTCATCAATTAAGGACTCCTCTAACAATAATCAAGGGATATCTTTCTATGGCTTTAGATGGAACCTACGGTGGCGTATCAAAAAAACTTCAAAGGGTTATGAAAAATATTTATGAGTCAAACGAGAGATTGATAAGATTAGTTAATAGCCTATTAAATATTTCCAGAATTGAAACAGGTAAAATAGCGCTAAATATAGAAAAGATTTCACTGGAAAAGCTAATATCAGATATTGTCTCCGAACTAAAAATAGAAGCGAAAAATAAAAAGATTTATTTAAGATTTCAGAAACCAAAAACATCTCTCTCAAAAATTTCAATAGACAAAGACAAAATGAGACAATGTATCGTAAATCTTATTGACAATGCCATAAAATATACAGAAAAGGGAGGGGTTGTCATTAAGTTAATCAAAGAAAAAACTAAAATAAAAATTATCGTCTCTGATACTGGGCATGGTATAGCCAAAGAAGAAATTTCTCGTTTATTTGAAAGTTTTTCCAGAGGGAAAGCAGGAAATAAACTATATACAGAAGGAGCAGGGATAGGACTTTATGTTGCCAAAAGCTTCGTAAAAATGCATAAGGGAAAAATTTATGCTAAGTCAGAGGGCAAGGATAAGGGTAGTGCTTTTTATATAGAATTACCCATAAGATAAATTGTCTATGGCTAAATTATATATTGGAACAAGCGGGTATTCTTACGCTCATTGGGAAAATGGAGTATTCTATCCAAACGGATTATCAAAACAACGAGAAATAGAATATTACGCTCAAAATTTCAATACAGTTGAGTTAAATTATCCGTTTTATCATTTACCTAAAGCGAAAACTTTTTCTAATTGGAGGAACAAGGTTCCTGAAAATTTTATTTTTGCCGTAAAGGCGTCAAAATTTATTACTCACATTAAAAAGTTAAAAAATTGTCAAACCTCTTGGAAAATTTTTTTAAAAAGAGCGATTACTCTTAGAGAAAAATTGGGCCCTTTTTTATTTCAATTTCCTTCAAATTGGAAAAAAGACCCGGAAAGATTAAAAATCTTTTTAAAAGGTCTTGAAAAAGCAGGCAAGAAATATAGATATGTTTTTGAATTTAGACATCCTTCTTGGTTTTCCGAAGATATTTATAAATTATTAGGCCAATATAAAAATACTTCCTTGTGTTGGGCAGATTCATTAAAATGGCCTTTTGTGGAAATAGTTACGGGAAGTTTTATTTATATTAGAATGCATGGCTCTAAAAGTTTATACGCCTCTGACTATTCAAAGAAAGAATTGAAAGAATGGTCAAAAAAAATTAAAAAATGTTTAAAACAAAACATAGATGTATATGTGTATTTTAATAATGATACAAGAGGTTACGCTATTAAAAATGCCAAGGAACTTTTAGGAATTTGTAAATAATTTTGCTTTTAAAAAATTTTTAATCGTAATTTATATTTTAGTTTTAGGCATATCTATAAATTAAAGATATTTTTATTA
>JAYELF010000032.1:0-3194 GCA_034717275.1 Patescibacteria group bacterium | reverse complement strand
TCTGTAAGGAATAAAGTTGCAGAGGTCTAACCTCTGTAAGGAATAAAGTTGCAGAGGTCTAACCTCTGCAAGGAAATGCATTACAATGATTAAAAATGAAGTTGCAGAGGTCTAACCTCTGCAGAAAGTTGCAGAGGTCTAACCTCTGCAGAACTAACCTCTGCAGAACTAAATAAACAAAACAGATATTGTAATATAATTTAGACGATCGTCCAAAATGCATTACAATGATTAAAAATGAAAAGATAAATAAAGTTGCAGAGTTGCAGAGGTCTAACCTCTGCAAGGAACTTTGCGCAGGTCCGACCTGCCTAGATACTCTTGCTTTGATATTCTTTACTTGTCTAACCGTCAAATTAAGCTGTTTGGCTGCCTCGGTTCCGTTAATTTCTTTTCTTATCAATCTTTTGATTACCTCATACCTTGATAATTCTTTTTGAGTCATAGTGATTGTTTCTTGTGTCATAGTATTTTCTTAGGTTAATTTTTAATATTTTCGACCTAAGAAATTATGGCACAAATTACCGAGGCATGACATTTCTACTTTGGCACACTATGACATTATCATTTTGGTATGACATTCCCTAAAAACATCCTTGAAAAAAACCATTTAAAATGTTAAATTTCTTATAATCTATATGCCAAAAAGAAAACATTATCACTATAATAATAAAAAGAAAAAATATTTATATTTAATTTTAAAAATTATCTGTTTTTTTGTTTTTATTTCTATTCTCTCTGTTTTTTCATTATTTATATATTACACAAAAGATTTTCCAAGACCAGAAAAATTTACAGAGAAACCCTTTGTTTTGCCAACAAAAATTTACGACAGAACAGGCGAAATACTTTTATATGAAGTTTACGGAGAAGAGAAAAGGGAAATTGTCCCCTTGGAAAAAATCCCTGAATCCTTAAAAATGGCTGTAATCGCAACTGAAGACGCAAATTTTTATCGCCATATTGGATTAGATTTTAAGGGAATATTAAGAGCCATAATATCAGATCTAAAATTAGGAAGGCCTGCTGAAGGAGCTTCTACTATTTCACAACAACTAATCAGGTCTACTTTTTTAACCCGAAAGAAAACATTGGAAAGGAAAATAAGAGAAATTGTTTTGACATTAGAAATAGAAAGGCGTTATTCTAAGGACCAAATTTTAGAATTTTATCTAAATCAAATCCCTTTTGGAGGTAATGCTTATGGAGTTGAAGAAGCAAGCCAAATATATTTTAAAAAATCTGTTTCAGATATATCTATCCCTGAATCAGTAATACTTGCAGCACTAATAAGGGGTCCATCATATTACTCTCCATATAAAGAAAAAAGTAAAAAAAGGCTATTAAATAGAAAAAATTATGTTTTAAGCCAAATGGTAAAACGAGGATATATAACTGCAAAAAACGCAAAAGAAGAGCAAGAAAAAAAGATTGTGTTTGCAGAAAAAAAAATTGAAATCAAAGCCCCGTATTTTACTCTATGGGTCCAACAGGAACTGAAAAAACAATATGGGGAAAGTTTTTTAAAAGAAAAAGGGTTAACTGTTTACACTACATTGGATTGGGATTTACAACAAATAGCGGAAAAAACAGTTAAAGAGGGTATTCAACAAAATAAAAAATACAACGCTAATAATGCCGGGCTAACAGCCATTGACCCAAAAACAGGAGAGGTTTTAGCAATGACAGTAGGAACTGGAAATTATTACGAACAACCCTATCCCTCTGGGTGTGTGTCCGGAAAAGACTGTTCTTTTGACCCAAAATTTAATATTGTCACTAATGGAAAACGGCAACCAGGCTCAGCTATAAAACCATTTATTTACGCCACTGCTTTTGAAAGAGGATATGATGATAATACAATAGTCATAGATGAAGAAACTAATTTTGGAATTTGGGGTGGAAAAGAATATATTCCAAGGAATTATGATGGAAAATTTCGTGGTTCAGTTACACTAAGACAGGCCTTAGCTCAATCACTAAATATTCCATCAATGAAAGTTCTTTTAAATTTAACTGGCTCAACCCAGAGTCAAGGGTTAAAAAATTCAGTTAACACTGCTCGAAAAATGGGGATTACAACTATTAATCCTCCATACTATCCATCTATTGTTTTAGGGGGAAAAGAGGTTAATTTATTAGAAATTACTTCTGCTTATGGTGTTTTTGCCACAAATGGATTAAAAGCTCCGCCAATAAATATTTTAAAAATCACTAATTCTTCTGGAAACATAATAAAAGAAAATAAAAATACATTAAAAAGAGTTTTAAATATAAAGCAATGCTGTTTAATAAATGATATTTTATCTGATAATGAAGCGCGCTCTGGAATGTTTGGAACGAGGTCTTCTCTTTATTTTGAAAAATATGATGTGGCAGTAAAAACAGGAACAACTGATAGTTATAAAGACGCGTGGGCTATAGGGTATACACCTTTTATATCGGTTGGTGTTTGGTGTGGAAACAACAATAATGAATCAATGGCAAAAAAACCATCTGTTGTCCTTTCTGGTAAAATATTCCATAATTTCTTAGAGAAAGTATTATTAAAACACAAAAAAGAATATTTTAAAAAACCAATAATAGAATAAAATAATTCATTTAAATTGATTTTACGGGCATAATTATATAAATATAATTTAAATCTCCTACTGGTTTAATGATTGCTGGACCATCATTTTTAGTTAACTCAAAAATTATTTCAGAGCTTTTAATTTGTGAAAGTCCATCTATTAAAAATTTATAATTAAAAGAAACCTCTATTGGTTCTCCATTTATTTTTCCTTTAATTAAAGATTTTGTTTCTCCTATTTCTGGATTTTGAGAAAAAAGCTCAAGCCCGTTTATATTTGGATTTACTTTAACTTTAATTTCATTTGTTTTTTGGGAAAACAAACTCACCGACTTAATTTGGTTTAAAAATTCATCTTTAGGTAATATAATTTGTGTCTCGTATTTTTTGGGAATAATTTCTTGATAATCAGGATACTCCCCCTCAATCAATCTAGAGATAAGTTGAATTTGAGGATGAGAGGTTTCTAATCCAGATAATAAAGATTCAAACATAACTTGATTTGGTGAAAAATATAATCTTATTTTACCTTCTTTTTCAGAAAATATATTTATAATTTCTCTAACTGTTTTTTGTGGAAGAATAAAAGAATATTCCTTGTTTGTATCTCTTTTAAAGCAAA
>JAYELF010000031.1:0-3224 GCA_034717275.1 Patescibacteria group bacterium | reverse complement strand
GACAATAAAGAAAATCATGGCAAGGGATTTGTGGTCAGGCAGGGATTATTAGAAGCAAGTGGTAAATATCGATTGTTCACTGATGCTGATAATTCAACTTCAATTAATCATATAGAGAAAATGTTTTTAGAGTTTGAAAAGGGATATGACATTGTTATTGGTTCAAGGGATGTAAGTGGAGCGGTTTTAGACCCTCCTCAACCCTTTTTAAGAAAAATGATTTTAGGCAAGGGATTTAGATTGCTTACCCAGATTATTTGCGGCACTTGGGGGATTTTGGATACCCAGTGCGGATTTAAGTGTCTTACTAAAAAAGCAGCAGAAGATATTTTACCGAGATGCAAGATTAATCGCTGGGCGTTTGACCCTGAAATTTTAATAATCGGAAAAAAATTAGGGTATAAAATTAAAGAAATTCCAATTCTTTGGAAAAATGACATTAACAGTAAAGTGAAATTAAAAGGAATGGTGAGAATGGGATTTGACTTGTTTAAGATTAGACAGAATTTAATTTTGAGAAAATATTTCAAATAGCCTAAAATAATTTATAAATCAATTTAAATATATGAAAAAAGGATACAATGGATTACACCCTTCTTCTGAATTGCGTTTAGATTTAATTTCTAATAATTGGGTTATTATTGCCACAGGCAGAGCTAAAAGACCAGAAACCTTTAAAAAAGAAAAGCGCGCTGTCAAAAAAATAGCAGAGAGCAAATGTCCTTTTTGTAAAATTAAAACACAGAAGACGCCAACTTTAATTTTTGTTAACAAGAAGAAATTTCCGTTGAAATTAGGAATTCCAAAAAATTGGAGCGTAATTGTTATTCCAAATAAATATCCCGCTTTCTCGCCGTATTCAAAGTTAGATGAAAGGATAGAGGGAAATATGTATAAGAGAATGAACGCGGTTGGATTTCATGAGGTTGTTGTTACTCGCGACCACAATAAACAAATGGCTGTATTTTCAATTAAAGAAATAAAAGAAGTAATTGACGTTTACCAAAAAAGATATATCTCGCTAATGAAAGAGAAATTCGTTAACTATATTTCAATTTTTCATAATCATGGGAAAAAAGCGGGGGCTTCAATTTCTCATCCGCACTCGCAAATAATTACAACTCCATTAATTGACAGCGATTTGAAAAAGGCTCTTTTGAATTCTGAAAATTATTGGAATATTCATAAAAAATGTATTTATTGCGAGATGAATAAATGGGAAATAAAGAAAAAGGAAAGGATAGTTTTTGAAAATGAGAAGTTTTTAGTTGTGTGCCCATTTGCGTCCAAGGCCGCTTTTCAAGTAATTATTTCTCCAAAAAAACATCTTTCTTACTTTGAACTAATTACTGAAAAAGAAAAAGAGTTGCTTGCAGAAGCGTTTAAGCAAGCGCTTGGAAAGCTCTATGTAGCATTAGGCAACCCAGATTATAATTTTTATTTACATACTTCTCCTTGCGATGGAAAAAAACATAATTATTACCACTGGCATTGGACAATTTTGCCAAAAACCTCTGTTTTAGCTGGATTTGAAATTGGAACACAAATGGAGATTTCAACAATTGAGCCAGAAAAAGCCGCAGAGTATTTAAGAAAACAACAAATATGAGACCATTAATTGTCGCAAACTGGAAAATGAACCCGCAAACTTCCATAGAAGCTAAACGGCTTTTAAATTCGTTGAAAAAGGCCGTAAAAGGGCTTAAAAAAACAGATGTAATAATTTGTCCGCCATTTATTTACATCCCTATTTTGATAGCTGCTGTTTCTGTTAATAGAGCATCTGTTTCCAGTAAATTTGTTTTTGGAGCGCAGGATTGTTTTTTGGAAAAAGAAGGCGCTTTTACTGGCGAAATTTCTCCCTTGATGCTTAAAAATCTTAAATGCAATTATGTAATTATAGGCCATTCAGAGAGAAAAAAATATTTAAAAGAAGACGACAAAATGATTAATAAAAAACTTAAAAAATGTTTAGAAGTCGGCATAAGTCCGATTCTATGCATTGGCGAAGACAAAAAACAAAAAGACAAAGGCAATGCTCAAAAAGTAATTGGTTCACAAATAAAAAATGGATTAAGAGGCATAAAAAAAGAAGACATTAACAATTTATTAATCGCCTATGAGCCGATTTGGGCTATTGGAACAGGAAAATCCTGCTTGCCAGAAGAGGTAAAGGTTATGTCTTTAATTATCAAAAGATATTTAACTCGCTTATACGGCAGTGATGCTTCTAAGAAAGCGAGAATTCTTTATGGAGGAAGCGTTGTTTCAGAAAATGCTTCTAAGTATATTAAGGATTCAGACATATCAGGGCTATTGATTGGAAGCGCTTCGTTAGACGCAAAAGAATTTGCTAAAATTTTAAAAAATTTGGCTTAATTTTTTTATTTTTTTTAAATCAAACTTGATTAAAATCGAAAACGTGAATATTTTTTTTAACGGATATTTTTATAATCCGACAAAAGGAAACTTGTTATTAGAAGAGGTCATTGACGAGATGTTTTATTATATGTCTGAAAAGAAAGATATGTTTTATGACATTGTTGTCGGGTGCGATTCATGTTCAAACGAAGAACCGTCTTTTCCAGTAGCAATAGTTATTTTAAGGAAAAAATCAGGAGGAAGGTTTTTTCTAAAAAGTATTAAATATAAAAATAGAAAATTTTATAATTTCAAGGAACGGATACTGGAAGAGGTTATGTTGTCTTGCGATCTTGCCTTGTCTTTAAAAGATAAGTTTCAAGACAGGTTCAAAAATCTCAATTATCAATTTCGCTATATTCACGCAGATGTTGGAGAAAATGGAGAGACAAAAGATATGATTAAAGAGGTGACAGGGCTTATTCGGGGAAATGGTTTTGAGCCTAAAATAAAACCAGAATCATTTGCCGCTTCAAGTGTTGCAGACAAATATACATAGATTGGATAAATGCAAAATTTAAAACGCGAAACGCTCTGTCTGCAAATAATCATTTATCAATAATCATTTATCAATTATCAATTATCAATAATCATTTATCAATAATCATTAATCTATGGCAAAGAAAAGAAGAGTTGTTGTTGGACTTTCAGGCGGAGTTGATTCTTCAATAGTCGCGGCATTATTAAAAAAAAACGGCTTTGATGTTAAAGCGGTTTTTTTAAAATTATTTGATTCTTCTAAATTCAGAAAAGCAGAAAAACAAGCCAGAAAAATTGCTCGGGTTTTAAATATTACGTTTTTT
>JAYELF010000030.1:0-3239 GCA_034717275.1 Patescibacteria group bacterium | reverse complement strand
TTCTGGATTTGTTGAATTGTCTGGAGATAATAATTGTAATACAAGAGAAGCGACAGATTCATTGAAATTAATTGGCAGGACTGCGAAAGCGACTGCAAAAACATACGCAATTAGCTCTGTAGCCATAGCTTCCTTGATTTTATTTTTACTTTACACGCAAGAAATTAAAAATTTTGGAAACGCGACTTTGTTTAATCTGGAAAGTTTCAAGATTTTAATTGGTCTATTTATTGGAGGGGCAATTCCTTGCCTTTTTTCTTCTTTTGCCTTAACATCTGTGAATAAGACAGGAGGAAAAGTTGTAGAAAAGGCAAGAAGACAATTTAGGGAAATAAAAGGATTAATATCTGGAAAAACAAAACCAGAATATGGAAAATGCGTTGATGTTGTTGCTAAGGCGTCATTAAAAGAAATGATTTTACCTGCAATGTTCTCTGTGATTATTCCTATTGTAATTGGATTTGTTTTAGGAACGCAAGCATTAGGAGGGTTTTTAATCGGAAGCATTATTACTGGTTTTTTTATTACCACTTCAATAGCTACAAGAGAGGTGGCTTGGGATAATGCTAAAAAATATATTAAGAAAGGCGGCGTTAACAAAAAAAATAGTTTTGTTCATCAGACCGCGGCAACAGGCGATACTGTTGGGAACCCCTATAAGGGCGCAGTAGAAATGGCAATTAATCCAATGATAATGGTCTTTAATATAGTATCTCTTTTAATTGTAGGATTTTTAGTATAGAATATGAATGTTGAATTGTTTTGCAGTGGTTCTGAAACCATATTTTTGCTTTGAAAAAAATGCTCGGCAAAATAATTTTTAAGATATTCTCTTTTTCTCCCGCAGAAAGGTCTCTCCTGTCCTCGGTAAAATTCTCATTTTCAGCGAGACCAAGCAATTTTGCTTGCAGATGGTTTTAAAAATTACTTGTCTCCCCTTATATTAATTATTAAATATTTTATTTTTATGAAAATTACTGTTCAAAATTTATCAAAAACAAAAGTTTCAATCCAATGCGAAATTCAGGAAGAGGAATTCAAGCCATTTATAGAAAAAGCTACTTTGGAATTAGGGCAAGGAATTCAAATAGACGGATTCAGAAAAGGCAACTTGCCGAAAGAAATGATTGAAAAGAAGATTGGAGAGAGCGGAATTTTAAACAAGGCGGCTGAAATTTGCGTAAAAGAAAAATATCCCTTGATAATTTCAGAGAAAAACCTTGAGCCAATAACCAGTCCTGAAATTGAGATATTAAAACTTGCCAAGGGAAATCCATTTGAAATAAAAATAACAATAGACATTTTGCCAGATGTAGAATTGCCGGATTATCAAAAGATTGCCTCTAAAATAGAAAGAAAAGATGTAGAGGTTTCTAAGGAGGAAATAGAAAAAATAAAGGAAGAAAAACAAAAAGCCGAATTAATAAGAAATCAAAAAGAAATTTTGGAAAAAATAGCAGACCAAACAGAAATTGAGATACCTGAAGCGTTAATTGAATTGGAAAAAAGCAGGGCAATGGAAAATTTAAAACAAAACATTAAGCAGAGTCTGCATATTTCGTTTGAGGAATATCTTAAAAAAATTAATAAATCAGAAAAAGAAATGCTTGATTCCTTTTTGCCGGAAATTCAAAGAAAAATTAAAAACTATTTGATTATTAAAGCTGTCCAATCTAAAGAAAATATTAATTGCTCTGAACAAGAAATTAACGAAGAAGTGGACAAGGTTTTAAAAGAAAATGCTGGTTTTGAAAAAAATGAAAAATTTGACCTGAACAAGGTGAGGGGGTATATTAAAGATATGATTATTGAACGCAAGACATTGGAAAAACTTCAATCATTTAATAAAAACAATTAAATTAAAATTTTTATGAATCTTATTCCAACTGTTATAGAAAAATCTCAGCATGGCGAAAGGGCTTATGATATTTATTCTCGGCTATTGAAAGATAGAATAATTTTATTGGCCGGCGTTGTGAGTGATTCTTCCGCGAATTCAATTATTGCCCAACTTTTATTTTTAGCGTCTAAAGACCCAAACAAGGATATTCAACTTTATATAAATAGCCCGGGAGGTTCTGTTACGGCGGGACTTGCAATTTATGACACAATGCAATATGTGAAACCAAGCATCTCAACTGTTTGTATAGGTATGGCTGGTTCAATGGGAGCTGTTTTATTGGCTGCCGGAGAAAAGGGAAAACGATACGCCCTGCCTAACTCAGAGATTTTACTTCATCAAATAGCCGGAGGAGTTTCTGGGCAAGCAACAGAAATAGAAATTACCGCGAGGCAAATTATTAAAATTAAGGAGAAATTAAATAAAATTTTAGCCAAACATACTGGACAATCGTTAAAAAAAGTTGAAAGTGATACAGACAGGGATTTTTATCTATCAGCTGAAGAATCAAAAAAATACGGAATTATAGACGAGATTATAGAAACAAAGTAGTTAAACAAGAAAATTTTTTATTTTTTTAAAAATTGTCTAATTAAAATAGGCAATTTTTTTATTTTTAGTTATCCACAGGCAAGCTTGTTGTTTTTTTTATAAATGATAAAATAAAATAATTAATCATTAATCATTGATAATTGATTAATTGAGCAGTTATTTATGCTAAAAAAAGACAAAAAAATAAAAACACGTTTAATAATAGAAATAGGAATACTTGTATTTTTAATCATTTTAGTCGGGTATTTCGCTTACAAAAAAGGAATGGAAAAAAAACAAGTTGTTCCTTTGTCAATACCTGGACTTGAAAATTGCAAGATTCTAACTGATAATTGTAATAACAAAAATTATCAATATTATTATATGTGTGATATTGGAGAGGAAATTAAAAATTGCGCTATTTATGATTGCGGAAGAGAATATAAATCTTTAATTACAAAGCAAGATAACAAATTTTTGATTAGGGAATATCCGAAGATAAATTCAAAGCAAGTTAATCAAAAAAGAGAAAATTGCCAAGGAAAAGTTGTATTATTAGAAAGAAGATGCATAGGAGACAAGTTAAGCATCAAGGTAAAGGTCTCTACTAAAGGCGAATGCCCTATTCAAGGATTTTTAGTGAAATTAAAACAAGGGAATTATTCCGCTGATTTTGAGAAAAGAGACGATATTTATAATCTTGATGTGGAAAAATGTGGAGATATTGTAGAAATAATCGCCATAGGAAAAGGAGGATTTAGTATTAAGTAAATTAAATTTATTTTTTTAAATTAAAATTATAAAATGA
>JAYELF010000029.1:0-3276 GCA_034717275.1 Patescibacteria group bacterium | reverse complement strand
CCTTTTTTTCTTTCTTATTCTTTCAACAATATAATTAAAATAATATTTTGGCGAGAGAATCAAATCCTGTGTTTTTACATATTCCTTTTCATTACCGCCAAATCCCATTTTAAATAAACTCAAACCAGACCAAGGATGTTTTTTGTTGATTATCTTAAAACTATCATTTACTTTTTTTAGAGGAGCTGTCCCCCAAAAATTATATTTTTTACAGCCCCTTGCTTTTGCTTCTTTTATTGCGTTCCATTGTAGAAGATAAGAAACAGGAATTTTTGAAAATTTTAGAGAAGAAGCTCCCTGATGATAAAACGCGATTCCTTGCCAAAAAATAATTATAACCGAAGAAACAATTTCATTTTTATATTTTCCCAAAAAAATCAATACCTGTTCATCAGAATTAAAAGCTAAAAATTCATTTTTTAAATAATCCAAAGAAAACGGACTAAATTTATGGCGACTTGCTGTCTCTTGATACAGCTTATCAAACGCCTCAATATTAATAATGTCTTTGCTTTTTTCAATCACAATATCCGAGTTTTTTAAAGCGCTTTTTATTAAATACCTTGTTGTTTTTCTCATATTCATTAAAATTTTTTCTTCAGGGAAAAAAATGTCTAATTCCCATGTTGTCTCCGGATGAATATGGATAGGAGCGTCTTTAAATCCCAAATTTTTAAAAATTTTAATATTTTCGTTATTTCTTTCCCAAATCGGCGAAATCCTTATAAATATCGCTTTTTCCTTTTTAGCTAAATTCCTTAACTTTCTCACTAAAATTTTTAAAATCTCAGTTTTTAGTTCTAAATTATTATTTTGAATTTTAATGTTTGGTCCATGAGGGACAAATAGGAATGTTCCCCTTTTTGCTTTAATCTTAATAACTAATGCAGAGGCAATTAATTCTTCATTCTTATAAATTCCTAATCGAGAAATTCTACTACCTTCTTTTTTTTGAAATTCTCCCCAGTTCCAAGAATCTAAAAATGTCTTTTCTTGGCATTTCAAAAGAAAATTTTCCCAAATTTCTTTATCCTCAACCTCTTTGATTTCAAATTTCATAGTTTTTACATCTTTATTTTAACCAACTTTACTTTAACTCGTTTTACTTTAACTAGTTTTATTTTAGTCCAATAAAAAATTGTAATACATTTTAGACGATCGTCTAAAATATATTACAATACAATTTCCTCAATAAGAAATGTTTTAATGTAATGGTCTAGTGAATGAATGCGAATTATTTCTTCTGTTTCTTGAAATACATCGTAGGGACAAATCCAAATACTTTTTTGAAAATTTTGGTAACCTAAGGATTGCAGTATTACTCTTAACGAAGAGCGCTCTCTCCTCTTTTTTTCCGGTATATCATACATTATCATTATCCATTTCTTGTCTTTTCTTCTTTTTTTGTCTAATAATTCAAATTTTACTTTTAAGATCTTTCTTTCTCCTGTAGGAGTTAACAATATTCCTTTCTTCTTTTTTAAATTAGCAATTTTAATATATCCTTTATTTTTCAAATGATTTATGAATTGAGCAAATTGCCGTTTATTTTTTTTCTTTGCCAAATCTTTCCAAACTTCTGTTCCCAAGGGAAGAATATTTTTCCATCCTTTTAATTTGAATATTTCAGGAGGTTCTAAAATTTCACCGGTTTCCTCAAAAAATTTATAAATTATCCAAAGAAATTGGTCCGTAATAGGTAATTTCATAATGTATTAGCAAAAGTTATTTAATAAAAATTTTATGTTTCAGTAAAATAAAATTATAAATAAAAACCTAATCAATAACACATTATAACATATTTTAGACGATCGTCTAAAATACATTACCAATTATTTGGATATAGATTATATGAGCATATAGAATGAAATGGAATATTGATGTAAAATATTAATTTTAAAATTGATTTAAAAAATTTATTATTTTTTGGGCGTCTTTTTTTGAAGTATTTATATGGGTTGGCAGATTTATGATTGATTCTGCTGTTTTTTCAGCTTTAAGGCAGCTTCCCTTAAGGTATTGCATTGAGACGAGGTCTGTGTCTAATGGAACAACAGGGCTTTTTCTCCAACCGTCATTAAGGAAAATTTTTCTTTTTTGCGCCTTTTTTAAAATTTCGTCTGTGTTTAATTCAACTAAAATTGGATAACGCATATAACACGGAATATCGCCATTCAAACGGTTCAAGAAAGGCAATGTTATGCCTTTGTTTTTTAATTCCTTTTCATAGAAATCTGCTATTTTTTTTCGGTGGTTATTAAATTCATTCATTTTTTTAAATTGATTTAACGCTAAAATAGAAAAAACATTTGGCATTTTTTTGGGAAAATGTTTTGAAAATTTCCCTCTTTTTTCTTCCTTGTAAACCGCCTTTGACAGAATAGATAATTTGTGAAGCAATCCAATAATAATTCTTCCAAAACTATTAGAAATAAAATAAGCAGGCAAAACTAAATAGCGAGTTAATATTGGATGGAGTAATTGCTGAAAAATCCAAGAATTTAGCGGATAAGGCAGGCCTTCTTGAAATTTTTTTATTTTACTTGCTATCTTTTTATTATTGGTTACTGCTATTCCTCCAAATACAGAAGAAATAACTTTATCTCTTCCAAAACTGAAAAATGCGGCATCCCCAAAAGTCCCAATTTTTTCCCCTTGATGCTTTGCTCCCAAAGAATGAGCGCAATCCTCAATTAAATATAGGTTATTCTCTTTGGCGATTTTTAAAATTTTATCTATTTGGGCAGGCCATCCAAATGTATGCTGAATAATTATCGCTTTTGAATGGTTTGTAATTTTTTGCTTTAAATCTTGCGGGTCTAAATTCAATGTCTCGTCTATGTCTACAAAAATCGGTTTTGCTCCCCTTTCCAGTATTGGATTAACAACCGCATTACAGGTAAATGCCTGAATTAAAACCTCGTTTCCTTTTCTAATATCTAATGCGTCTAAAATAGCTATTAATGAACTTCTTCCACTATTAAAAGAAAAAGCATATTTGGCTTCCAAATAATTTTTAAATTTTTCTTTTAATGTCTTGTTTGCTTTTCCATTTTTCCACAAACTTGGTTTAAAAATTAATTTAAAGGCCAGTTTAATATCGTCTCTTTGAACATTAGGAGACAAAGAAATAAAAATAGGTTTTCTAAAAACTTGACAAAATTTCATAATAATGTTATCTTTCTAATCTAATAGTACTTTAAATTTTTTTATTTATATTATTTATATTTACAAGAAGGAGGTAAATATTATGTTCCCGAGTTTAAAAACAGTAAG
>JAYELF010000028.1:0-16871 GCA_034717275.1 Patescibacteria group bacterium | reverse complement strand
AATTAAGAAATTGGTTTTAGAGTTCAGATAAGAAACCTTTTTAGCATCTGGCTGGCTGTGCGTTTGGCGCGCTAAAAAGACTTCTTATATGTAAGTAGCGTATTTTATAATTCAAAGAGAATAAAGAGAATATCGGCAACTGTAACATTTATATGAATTTATAGTCATAATATTAAAGGGCGTAATTATTTGTAATGGAGATTATTTATAATAATGGAACGCAACTTAATTAAAAAAATTAGAAAATTTCGCAAAATTCAACCCAGGAACGACTGGGTTGTTTTGACAAAAAAACGAATTTTAGGAGATGAAAACTATAAAAGTTTTAATTTTAAACCCTCGTTTTCTTTTGTCGCGCCAGCGTTGATAGCGGTTTTTATCATAACAGGCGTTTGTATTGTTTCTCAAAACAGCAAGCCCGGAGAACCATTGCATTCAATAGAGAAGATAAGCGAGACAACACAAGGAACTTTTGTTAAAGAAAACAATAAACAGGAGTATTATCTTAATTTAGCGGAAAAAAGGGTTAAGGAATTAAAAGAGATTGCTGATAAAAATGAAACAAAGAAGCTTGCCTCTGCTATTCAGGAAACAAATGAAAGCATTGAAAAAGCGACTCAAGAATTTCAAACAGTTAACAATCTTGACCAATTATCAAGAATGGTCAAACAGGTAGTTAATATTAATAAGGATATTGATGAGGTTGAAAAAGTATTAGGCGCGAAAATTGGAAAAGAAACAGGCCAGCTCACTGATATTGCGACACTAACAGTGAAAAAGGAATACAAAAATGGAATAGGGAAGATAATAGAAGCTTGGGAAGAACAAATCAATTCTCTTAACAAGGATGTCGCGCAGAAGCAGGAGATGGAAAAAATGTTAAAGCAGGTAAAACAATGTTATGATGATATGGATTACGCTGGAGCGACTGATATTTTGGAAAAAATATATCTGCTTTATTTAAATATCAACAATGTAAACAACTTATAAGGAAAGATATTATTGTTTGTTTTTTTTAAAAAACAACTTTTTTTAGTTGTATAAAGGTCGAAATAGTTAATTATTAAAAATAATTGTTAATTATACGCTTTTTGAAAAAAGCTTAAGTTAAAGAATTCTTTTTTCTCAAAAAGCATATTAATGAGGTCGATAACAAGGATTAAAATAAAGTGTTAAACGAATTGAATGTTTCAAAATTCTTTTTAATGAATTTTGAGAGAGAAAATTCGTGATAAAAAATGAGTAATATGAAAAGAATAATAGCAGTTGTTGTAGTTGTTGCTTGCGCTGTTTTTGTAATGGGTCCAGCCGTATCTAAGGCAACCACAGCTGACGACCTTCAAGCTCAAATTGAAGCGTTATTAGCTCAAATAGCTCAACTTCAAACTCAATTAACTGAACTTCAGGGCGGAACAACCGGAGGAGCAATCACAGGCGTGCCGTCTGATTTTACTTTTGACACAAACCTTAAGGTAAAGATGTCAGGAGACGCTGTGAAATACCTTCAGATAGTTTTGAACTCTGATTCTGCTACTCAAGTAGCTGTATCAGGAGTAGGTTCTGCTGGAAATGAAACCAATTATTTCGGTTCATTGACAAAAGCGGCAGTTATCAAATTTCAAGACAAATACGCTGACGAAGTTTTAGCTACATGGGGATTAACTTCAGGAACTGGTTATGTCGGCTCAACAACAAGAGCTAAACTAAACAGCTTATTAGCAACCGGAGGTGAAGAGCCAGGCGAAGAGCCAGGCGAAGAGCCAGGCGAAGAGCCAGGTGAAGAGCCAACAGGCGAAGGACTAACAATTGCTTTGTCTGACGACAATCCTGTCTCCGCAACTATCGTTGCCGACTCGACTGGAGTCGCTGACAGTGCTCAGTCAATGATTCCTTTCTTAAAAGTTAAACTTACCAATGGCGATGCTTCTGATGCCAAGGTAACTCAAATTAACTTTAAAAGAAGTGGAATTTCAACTGATTCTGATATATCCCAAGCATATCTTTATGAAGGGGGTACCCTTTTAGCCGAATACAGCTCATATTCAAATGCTGTTTTGACGTTTTTAAATTCAACTGGATTGATTATTATTCCAGCTGGCGAATCAAAAACAGTTACCCTGAAATGCGATTTAGTCAACAATGCTTCTTCTGGTAAAACTATTCAGTTTAGCATTAATTCAGCTAGCGATGTTGTTTCTAACGCTTCTGTCATTGGTGGTGAGTTTGTTTTGGCTGGTAATTTGATGTCAACAGCGAGAACAGCTGATGTTGGTCAGCTTGCCGTAGCTACAACCACAGCGGCTGGCGGGAATGTTGACCCTCAAGACGGTTTAGAAGTATATAATCTTAACTTGACTGGTTCTGACCAAAATTTGGAGGTTCGAAAAATAAAATTCAGCAACATTGGCTCAACAGCTGTTGGCGATGTAAAGAATTTTAAGCTTTACGATGGTGGAGCGCAGATAGGAAATACAATTGAAGATATGGATGTAGCCAAGACAGTAACCTTTGATTTAACCGACACTCCTATTGTTATTAACAAAGGTGTTACTAAGAATATACATTTGAGAGCGGATATTGTTAGCGGGACAAGCAGAAGTTTCCAATTCAGTATTCAAGGAATAACAGATATCTCTGTTTATGATACTGGGTATGGAATATTCATTAAGCCGAATAAAGCAGATAACTGGACGGTTCTTAAAATGGTTTCTTCCACTATAAATAGCGGAAAATTAACATTGTCTAGGTCTTCTGACTGTCCATCCGGAAATGTGGCTTTAGGAGCTACCAATGTAACCATAGCTAAGTTTAATGCTAATGCTACAGGGGAAGATGTAAAAATATCTTCATTCTATGTTTCTGTTTATGGAACCAATATGGAGGTATCAGACAATAATGGATTGTACCAAGGTAAGGTTTATTTTGATGGTTCTCAAAAAGGTTCAACCAAAAATTTAGCGACCAGCAATACTGATGATACTACATCAATAACCCAATTTACTTTTGGCAACACCCTTATTGTTCCTGCTGACGGAAATACTCACACAATAGAGATTAAGGCAGACATTAAAGACGACGAAGGAGAGGCTTTTGACGGAAATGAAAATATTACTGTTAAGGCAAAGACATTTGTTGCTACAGGAAGGTCTTCTTCGGCAAACATAACTATTAGTTCAGCTACTGGTTATCAATTAGCAATTACCTCAGGAACATTGTCGGCCGCAAGGAATGAAGCAATGTCTAACTGGACAGATACTAATCCGACTGGCGTCCCAGGAGCCACCGAAGCCTTGGTTGGTTCGTTTGTAATCACTGCCGGTGCTTCTGAAGGCACGGATATTTCATCTATTGTAATGCAATACAGCACTACTACTACTGCTTTACAAAACCTGAAAGTATATAATGGCACCAAAGATAGCGGAACACAGGTTGGTTCAACTCAGTCAAATGTAGCCGTAGACACTAACTATACCTTTTATCCATCGCCTTATGTCAGCTTGGCAAAGAGCAGTCAATGCGTTCTATATATCTATGCTGATATTTTGACTAACGCTTCGGCTGGAGATAAAGGTTTTATCCAATTAGGAGTAGTTAGCGGAACTGGTAAGGTTACCAACGCTTCAGCAAACACAAGCGGAACAGTTACTGGTCAGACGATTTATTTGGCCGAAAAAGCTGGTTTGACTGCATCTGCCGCTAGCGACCAGCCAAAATCAGCTCAAGTAATAATGAGCGATACAGGAGTTGTCTTTAACAAGATTAAACTTACTTCTGGCGCTGGAGAAGCAGTTGATGTTACAGAAATAATAGTAACCAGTGTTTTGGGAGGAAGTGCTCCGACAAGCAGTGTCAAGAATATCAGTTTATGGGATGGAGATACTCAAATTGGAACAACCAAGAATGCTTTAGTTGCCGCAGGCACAGCTACCTTTAATCTTATATCTGATCCTTGGCAGATTCCTGCTTCTACAGACAAGATTCTTACCATTAAAGCGGATGTTAATAGTTATGCCTATGCTAGTTCAGGAGCAAGTGTCACATTAGGGATTACTGATACTGATATTACGGCAAAAGGACATATAAGCGCGGCTGATTGTGGAAATACTGGCGCTGTTGCTGGTGATGCAATGTATAATTATAAGACCAGGGTTACGGTTACCAAGAGTAGCGATTCACCATCAGGTACAGATATTCCAAGCGCGAATGACAATATTTTGTATCTTGATGTAGCCAATGAAGGCGATTATCCTGCTTATTTGAATAGCGCGACTTTCACCATTTCTTATGTTAAAGGAACTGGTACTGCTACCCCAAGTGCTCCAGCTGTATTTTATCTCTATGATAAAACAGACTTGACTACTTATATTGCAAGCACCACTATTGCCACGACTACCGACCTGACTACTGGTTCTGCTACTTTGGCATTTAATGTGAATACTCTCCATACGAATGGTTATGCTATTCCTACTACTGGAAAAACCTTTTATGTAATTGGTGATACTGCTAAATTCTGTGGTTCAACAGCAGCAAATGCTGGCTCAAAATTGCAGCTTTACATTAATGCGGCAAGCGACTTGAATTGGGATGATGCTATATCTGAATCTGTTACAACATTGACTGAAGTTATTCCACTTTATGGAGGTACTCTGACCTATTAAATCTGATTTAACTCGCGTCTTTTCCTTGTGAAAGATTGAGCGAGAAAATCAAAAACCGCCCGTTCGGGCGGTTTTTGATTACTCATCTCTGTAGAGATCTCTGCAGAGGTCTAACCTCTGCAGAACTAATAAACAAAACAAACATTGTAATATAATTTAGACGATCGTCCAAAATGTATTACAATGATTAAAAATGAAAAGATAAATAAAGTTGCAGAGGGAGAGTTGCAGAGGGAGAGTTGCAGAGGTCTAACCTCTGCAAGGAAACTCTGCAAGGAAAATAAAGTTGCAGAGTAAGGTTGCAGAGTAAAGTTGCAGAGTAAAGTTGCAGAGGTCTAACCTCTGCAGAAATAATAAACAAAACAAACATTGTAATGTAATTTAGACGATCGTCCAAAATGTATTACAATGATTAAAAATGAAAAGATAAATAAAGTTGCAGAGGGAGAGTTGCAGAGGTCTAACCTCTGCAAGTTTCTGTAAGTTTCTGCAGAGGTCTAACCTCTGCAAGTTTCTGTAAGTTTCTGCAGAGGTCTAACCTCTGCGAGCGCAGAGGTTAGACCTCTAAATTAAGGGTAGACCTCTGAATTAATTATTTGGGGTTGACAGGGGTTGATTATGGGTATATACTCATAATAGAAATACAATAAATATAATTGTAGATTAAAAGGTCGGAATAATAACAATAAAATTTTTTAAAAATATGCCAAATTTTAATGGAACAGGTCCTATGGGAAATGGTCCGCAAACTGGCCGTAAAAGAGGTCCTTGTAATGGAAATTCTCCGGATGCGGGAAGCGAAAGAGGATTAGGCAGAGGATTAGGTTTAGGTAGAGGATTAGGCCAAAGAATAAGAGGTTTTGGAAGAAGGTTTTGGGGAAATAGAAATTTAAACGAGGACATTGGAGAAAGGGAAGAAAATCCCAAGGACAGAAAATAAAAAAAATACAACCAATTCTTTTTTAAGAAATTGGTTGTATTTTTTATCATTGATAATTGATAATTGATAATTGATAAATAATTATGCCAAGACCTCGTCTTAAAAGAAGAATTGCGTTTAGACCAAATGTTGTTTATTTTAAGCCTCAAGGAGCGCCAATGAGGTTTTTAAGAGTAGTTGAATTAACAATAGAAGAAATAGAAGCAATCAGATTAAAAAATATAAAGAGATTAAATCAAATTGAGTGCGCTAAGAAAATGAAAACATCTCAAAGCACCTTTCAAAGGTTATTAGATTGCGCTTATAAAAAAATTAGTATTGCTTTGATAGAAGGAAAAGCGATAAAAATAGCAAAACAATAATCAGTTAAATTCGCTCATTGCCTTTTCAATTCCTTGCTTAAGAGAAAACCCAATTATTTCTTTTATTTTTTTAATTATTTTTTGAAGCGTTTCCTCTTCTTTTTTTTCAAATTTTTTAAGAACAAATTTTTCAACATTTTTCAGTTCTTGCGCGTTTTGCTTTATCCCAATTCTAAATCTGATAAAGTTTTTTGTTTTTATTTCATTAAAGATTGATTGAACTCCCTTATGTCCGGCTGACCCCCGGTTTTTTTGTATTTTTATTTTTCCAAAAATTAAATCAATATCATCGTGGATTACCCAAATTTCGCTTGGCGCAACCTTGTAATAACACGCTAAGTTTTTTACAGCTATTCCTGATTTATTCATAAATGTCTGCGGTTTTGCTAAAATGATTTTTTTATTTCCAATTTTCCCTTGAGATAGCAGAGCATTTCCTTTTTTTGAAAATTTAAACAATGAAAAATCATTTTCTTTTGCTATTTCATCTATTGCCTGAAAGCCGATATTATGCCTTGTGTTTTGGTATTTTTTCCCTGGATTGCCAAGTCCGATAATTAAAATCATAAACTAAAAAATTAAAAATTATTCAATTTGTGTCTATATGACATACTTCAGGAGACCCGCTCTCCCCCAAGTTCTGGGAGAGCGGGTCTCCCTATTTTAGTTTATTATATCATTTTTCTTGTAAAATAAAAAAATTTTGATATAATTACAAACGAGGGAGAAAAAGTTAAAAGTTTACTTTTAACTTTTTAAACCGAGAGCAGTAATTATGCAGCGAAGTAGCAATAATTACAAACGAGGGAGAAAAAGTTAAAAGTTTACTTTTAACTTTTTAAACCGAGAGCAGTAATTATGCGACGAAGCCGCAATAATTAAGAAATAGAGATATGAAGTCATTTTTTTTATTTATTTGGGATGTTTCAAAAATTTTAATAATCGCTCTAATCATAGTAATTCCAATCCGTTATTTTTTATTTCAACCCTTTTTTGTAAAAGGCGAGAGTATGGAGCCGAATTTTTATAACTATGATTATCTAATTGTAGATGAAATTTCATATCAATTTAGGGACCCGAAAAGAGGCGAGATAATTGTGTTTAAATATCCACACGATACTTCACAGCGTTATATTAAGAGAATTATTGGCCTTCCTGGAGAAACAATAGAAATAAAGGATAACTGTATAACCATAGAAAGCAAAGGCATTCTAACGACATTAGACGAGTCGGCTTATCTTGAGTCGTCTATAAATACAAAGGGGGACATCAAAATTGTTTTGCCAGAGGAAAAATATTTTGTTTTGGGAGACAATAGACGCTTTTCTTATGATTCTCGGCAATGGGGATTATTGCCAAAAGAAAATATTATAGGAAAGGTTCTTTTTAGGGCTTATCCATTAAGCGCTTTGGTCAGATTTACAACCCCGAGTTATCAGAATTAAATCAAATTTTTATTTTTTATGAAAAAAGTAAAATTTCAAGTTCCAACAGGAATGCATGATATCTTGCCAAGCGAAGAGGCGTATTTTCAAAAAATTTATAAATCTGTTGAAAGTATATCTAAATTTTACGGATTTCAAAAAATTGACACTCCAATAGTTGAAGACGCGGAGGTTTTTTCAAAAGCCGTGGGAATTTCTACAGACATTGTGGAAAAAGAGATGTATGTTTTTAAAACAAAAGGAGGAGATGTTTTAGCCCTTAGGCCTGAAGGGACTGCCCCGATAGCCAGGTCCTATATTGAACACGGGATGTTTAATCTGCCTCAACCAATAAAATTTTGGTATTTCGGTCCATTTTTCAGGCATGAAAGGCCTCAAGCAGGCCGTTTTCGCCAATTCTGGCAATTTGGGCTTGAGGTTTTTGGAGAGGATAGTCCAATTATAGACGCAGAGCTTATTCAGGTTTTTTATACTATTTTAAAGGATTTAAAATTTAAGAATTTGATTGTTGAGGTGAATAGCATTGGAGATAGCCAGTGTCGCCCTTATTACAAAAAATTATTAAGCAGTTATTTAAGAACTCATCAACATTCTTTGTGTCCAAAATGCCAAAAAAAGATAAAGGACAACCCATTAAGGGTTTTGGACTGTAAGGATGACAGATGCCGCGATGTGGTATCTAGAGCTCCACAAATGATTGACCATCTTTGCGAAGGATGCCATAATCATTTTAGGCAAGTTTTGGAATTTTTAGACGGAGTTGAAATTCCTTATCGGTTGAATCCGTATCTTGTAAGAGGATTGGATTATTATACAAGGACTGTTTTTGAATTTATAGAGGACAAACATTCCGACGAAAACAATGAGAGAAAAATGGAATTATTGGGGGGAGGAAGATATGACGCTTTGGTTAAACTGTTAGGAGGAAAGGATGTTCCCGCTTGCGGCGGAGCTATGGGAATAGAGCGAATTATAATCGCAATTAAAAATAGAGAAAAGGAGGTTCTTTCTGAAACGTCTCCAAGGATATTTTTGGCTCAATTAGGCAGTTTAGCCAAGATAAAATCGCTAAAGCTTCTTGAGGAGTTTCGAAAAGCGAATATTAATATTTCTCAATCCCTTTCTAAAAATTCCCTTAAGACGCAATTGAGAATATCTGATAAAATGGGAGTTGACTATACCCTAATTCTTGGCCAAAAAGAAGCAATAAGCGGAATGATAATAATTAGGAATATGAAGACTTCAAAGCAGGAGACAGTTTTATTAGAGAATGTTATCCCAATTATTAAGAAACGTCTCAAAAAATAATCAAAAAATAATATAAGGATTTTATGGCTTGTATTTTTTGTAAAATTATAAACAAACAGGCGCCAGCGGATATTGTTTACCAGGACGATAAATTTATAGCAATTAAAGACATCAGGCCAAAGGCGCCAATTCATCTTTTGATAATTCCGAAAAAGCATATTCCCTCATTAAATGATTTAGAAATACAAGATAAGGAATTAATGGGAGACCTGCTTTGGGTTTCCAAAAAAATAGCCAAAGAACTGGGCATCGCAGATACTGGTTATAAGTTATTGATTAATGTTGGGCAAGGCGGAGGTCAAATGGTGGACCATATACATTTACACCTACTTAGCGGGTGGAAAAGTGAAGATGAATATAAAATTTTTAAAGTATAATAAAACTATGAATTTAGAAATCAAAAGACAAGAAAGAGAAAATAACCAGAGTTTGCTTCGTCGTTTTACTAAGGGACTTCAGAGAAGCGGTATTTTGATTCGCGCTCGGAAAGAACGTTTTTTCCAACGTCCAAAAAGCGCTGAGTCCAAAAAAAAAGCCGCTTTAAGGAGGGTGGAATTAAAGAAAAAATATAAAAAGTTGGATAAATTGAGAAAACCGAAGTAAAATATGATAGAGGTCAACAATTTGACTGCTAACTCTATTGATGAGGATTTTTTGAAAAAGGTGTCTAACCTTGTTTTGGAAGGAGAAAATAAAAAAGATTATTATATATCTATCGCAATAATCACACCTTCCAGAATAAAAGAATTAAACAGAAAATATCGTCATAAAAACAAGGTTACAGATGTTTTGGCGTTTTCATCGTCAGGAACCTTGTTAAAGAAATTTAAAATTAATTTATCAAAAGAAATAGAGGGTTTGGGAGAAATAGTAATTTGTTTAAACCAAGTCAGGAAAAATGCTAAAGCATATAAACATAACTTTAACGAAGAAATATATCGCGTTTTAATACATGGCATTTTGCATTTATTAGGATATATCCACGAGAAAAAAGGAATTGAAGAAAGTAAAATGCGAGCAAAAGAAAATTATTATCTTCTTCAGGTTAAGCATAAAATATGAGCAATAATCATATTGTAACAGGCATAGATATTGGAACTGATTCGCTAAAAGCGCTTTCTGTTTTTAAAAAATCTGATTCTGGAGAATTAGAGGTCTTGACTAAAGTCCAATCTCCGTCTCTTGGAATAAGCAAGGGTGTTGTGTCGGATGTTGACGAGGTTTCAAAAAGAATTCAACGAGTTTTGTCAGAGCTTGAAGAACAAAGCGGGCAAAAGATTTCAGATGTTATTATTAATATAGGGGGAAGCCATATTTTTGTTGCGTTGTCGCATGGAACTATCGTGGTTTCGCGCGTTGATAAAAAAATTTCAGAAGAAGACATAGATAGAGTAAATCAAGCAGCCAGCGCTTTTCCTGTTTCATCTAATCAAGAGGTTTTAAAGGTTTTTCCAAAAGAATTTATTATTGACGGAAAGGGAGGAATAAAAGAGCCGTTGGGAATGGAAGGTATGAAATTGGAGGTTGAGGTTTTAATGCTATGCGTTTTTTCTCCTTATTTAAAAAAATTGATTGATTCTGTTTTAAACGCCGGTTTTCAAGTTCCAGATATTGTCCCTTCAGCTATATCTTCAGCAAATGCTTGTCTTGATTCACAACAAAAAGAATTAGGGGCTATTCTTATTGATATTGGCGCGGCCACAACAAGCATAGCTGTTTATAAAGATGGAAGTTTAGTACATACAGCGGTTTTTCCGGTTGGTTCGTCCAATATCACCTATGATATAGCTATTGGGCTTAGAACAGATATAGATGTTGCAGAGAAGGTTAAGAAAGATTTTGGCTCTTGTATGCCAGAAAAAAGCCGAAAAACTGAAAAAATTAGATTAGAAGATGGAGAGATATTGAGTTTTTCCCGAAACGCGCTTGGTAAAATTATTGGACCCAGGATTTCAGAAATGTTTGGATTAATAAGCAGAGAATTGGAAAAACTTGAGCCAATTTCTTTTCCAGCAGGCGTGGTTATTACTGGCGGAGGAGCAAAGTTGCCAAAAATAGTTGAGCGAGCTAAAAAAGAATTAGAACTTCCTGTTAGAATTGGAACGCCAAAAATTATAGGGCTGGAAAAAGATTCGTCTTGGAGCGTTGCCACAGGATTGGTTTTAGAGGGATTTAAATCAATAGAAGACGAAGATAAAGACACTATCATAAAAAAAATTATAAAAGCGATTAAAAAAATATTTAAAATATTTGCGCCATAATTATGGCTATTTTAACTAAAATTAAGGTAATAGGGGTTGGCGGTTGTGGCAACAACGCTGTTTCTCGAATGATGAGTTCGGGAATTCAGGGCGTAGATTTGATTGCAATAAATACAGATGTTCAGGCACTTCAAAAAATAAAAGCCCATAAAAAAATTCGTATTGGGAAACAACTAACTAATGGTTTGGGCACAGGAATGAATCCTGAACAAGGAAAACTTGCTATTCAAGAACAAAAAGAAGAAATTTTAGGCGTTTTAAAGGATTCAGATATGATTTTTATTACAGCTGGATTTGGTGGTGGAACAGGGACTGGGGCAGCTCCTATTTTAGCGGAAATGGCAAAAAAGCAGAGGATTTTGACTATAGCTGTTGTAACAAAGCCGTTTTCTTTTGAAGGTTCTCAAAGAATGAAAATTGCCCAAAAAGGATTAGAGGAATTAAGTGACAAGGTTGACACCTTGCTTGTTATTCCAAACGACAAGGTGTTGTCTGGATGCGAATATGATACAAAATTAACTTCCGCTTTTTGGGAGTGCGACGATGTTCTTCGTCAGGCGGTTCAGGGAATAACGGATTTAATTTTACAACAGGGAATAATTAATGTTGATTTCGCGGATATTGAGGCGATTATGAAAAATTCTGGTCCTGCTTTATTTGGATTTGGCAAAGCAAGTGGAGAAAAAAGAGCCGAAAATGCGGCAAACGAGGCAATTCATTCACCTTTTCTTGATTTTTCCATTGTTGATTCAAATGGAATTCTTTTTAATATTTCCGGGGGAGAGGATATGAGTTTAAGCGATATAGACGAAGTTGCTAATATAATCACAAAAAAAGTTAACCCAAAGGCAAAGATAATATTTGGCGCGGTTAAAGATAAAAAAATGCAAAAAGGAGAAATAAAGGTAATGGTTATTGCCACTGGGTTTAAGCGCGACGAAAAAGAGAAATAGCGTCTATGAGTTCTTCAAAAATTTTTTTGGTTTGCTGTCTTTTTTTTATTGGAAGCATTTTTCTTGCTTGGCTTTCAAATTTTTCTCAATATGTCTGGCTTATTTTTTTAATTTCTGGAACAATCTCAATAATTCTCTTTTGGATTTTTGCCAGACATAGTTTAAAAAAGAAATCAATAATAATCATTTTATGCGCGCTATTTTTATTTGCCGGGCTTTGGCGATATAGAATAGCAGAAATAAATATTTCAAACTCCTCTTTAGAGAAATTTAACGACACAGATAAAAAAATTACTTTAATCGCCTGTGTTAATAAAGAACCAGAAATAAGAAGAGGCAATACGAAATTAGTTGTAAAGCCGGAAAAAATAGAAAATATAATCCCCTCAAAGGGAAATATTCTATTAACAGTGGCAAGGTATCCTGAATATCAATACGGAGATAGGTTGGAAATAACAGGAAAATTAAAAACTCCTCCTAAATTTGATGACTTTAATTACAAGGATTATTTGGCAAAAGAGGGCATTTATTCAATAAGCTATTACCCAAAAATTCATTTAATTGATAGAGGAAATGGGATATTTATTTTATCTAAAATTTTTTTGTTTAAAAATAAATTAAGCCAGAGTATTAAACGAAACTTATCTCCCCCGCAAAGTTCAATTTTAGAAGCAATTATTCTCGGCTCTAAAAGAGAAATATCCGAAGACCAGAAAAATAAGTTAAATATAGCCGGCATAAGACACATCACCTGTGTTTCTGGAATGCATATAGCGATTTTAACAGGCATTTTAATGAGTTTATTTATGGTTCTTGGGTTTTGGCGTCAGCAGGCGTTTTATTTCTCTCTGGCGTTAATTCTATTGTTTGTTATTATGACTGGATTGCAATCCTCGGCTATTAGGGCTGGCATTATGGGAGGAATGCTTCTTTTAGGACAATATCTTGGCAAAGAAAGTAATTCTTTGCGAATTCTTGTTTTTGCCGCCGCTTTGATGCTGGCAATCAATCCATTATTATTAATGTCAGATATTGGCTTTCAATTATCGTTTTTAGCGGTTTTTGGCATAATTTGTTTTTCCCAGTATTTTAGAAAATTGCTTGATTTTATTTTTAAAAGAAAATTTTTAGACATAAAAAGCGTTTTAGCGATGACTTTCTCCGCGCAGATTTTTACTATGCCGATTTTGATATATAATTTTGGATACGTGTCTTCAATAGCTCCGTTAACCAATCTTCTTGTTGTTCCATTGCTTCCATTTGTTATTATTTTTGGATTTATTTTTTCTTTGATTGGCTTAATTTTTCCCTTTCTTGGATGGGTTATGTCTTTTCCATCATGGATTTTATTAACATATATAACAAAAATAGTTGATTATTTCTCTCAAATTCCATTTGCCTTGATAAATATAAAGATTTCTTGGTTATTGTTAATTCCATGCTATCTTATTCTTGTTTGTTTAGCGTGGAGGCTGGAAAAAGCTCAAAAATTAAAATTTTTAAATTATTAAGCCAGTAAATTAATTGTTAAAATATCTATTATGGAAGAAAAATACTATTTAAAAGTTGGCAGAGCGTCAGACCTTAAAAACCCGAAAGATAGAAGAATCTATCGATTTTTTGAAATTTTTCCTGGGGCTGTGAGCTGGTTTACTCTGCTTATTTTAATATTTTTATCCTGGCTGCTTCCATTTTGGGTTGCCATCTTTATTATTTCATTTGTCCTCTATTGGCTAACAAGAACAGTCTATTTCTCATTTCATTTGCGTTCGTGCTATTCAAAAATGAAAAAATGCGAAAAGATTGATTGGATGCAAAAATTAAATAATTTAAAAGACAAAAAATGGACAGATATTTATCAATTGATAATTTTTCCAACATATAAAGAGTCATTAGAAATTGTAAGAGCAAGTATGCAATCTCTGATAAAATCCGATTATCCAAATGAAAAAATGATTGTCGTGTTAACAGCTGAAAAAAAGGGGGGGGAAGAAACAAGAAGAATTGCGGAAACAATAGAAAAAGAGTTTAAAGACAAGTTTTTCAAGTTTTTATTGACATATCATCCATCAGACATAGAAAATGAAATTGCTGGTAAGGGAGCGAATGAGAATTGGGGAGCAAGAAGAGCAAAAGAAATAATTATAGACAAACTAAATATACCCTATAAAAACATCATTGTGTCTTGCTTAGATGTTGATACCTATATTTTTCCGAAATATTTTAGCCGTTTATCGTATTGTTATTTAACTGTTAAAAATCCTCTTCGTTGCAGTTTCCAGCCAGTCCCGTTTTTTATTAATAATATTTGGCAGACACCCCCTGTTTCTCGAATTTTTTCTTTTTCTTCAAGTTTTTGGCATATGATGTGCCAAGAAAGGCCTGAAAAAGTTACTACTTTTTCGTCACATTCAATGAGTTTTGAGACGCTTGTTGATGTTGATTTTCAGCAAGTCAATGTTGTTTCCGAGGATTCGCGAATTTTTTGGCAGTGTTTTTTGAAATATGATGGAAATTATAGAGTTGTTCCAATGTATTATCCGATTTCTATGGACGCCAATGTTGCTTCAACTTTTTTAAAAACAATGAGAAATGTTTATAAACAGCAGAGAAGATGGGCTTATGGAGTAGAAAACGCTCCGTATTATTTTTTTGGTTTTATGAAAAACAAGAAAATTCCGTTTTTCAAAAAAATCTCTTTTGGATTTATAAGCTTTGAGGGTTATTGGTCTTGGGCGACAAATTCAATAATGATATTTTTATTAGGATGGTTGCCATTGGTTTTAGGAGGCAGAGAATTTAATCAGACCCTCTTCTCCTATAATTTGCCAATTTGTGTTAGAATAATGCTGACATTGGCTATGTTTGGATTAGTTGGTTCCGCTTATTTAAGCATTGTTTTATTACCGCCAAAACCGCCAAACTATGGAAAGGCAAGATATTTATTTTTTGTCTTAGAATGGTTTTTTCTTCCTCTGGTTATGGTTTTTTTCACAGCTCTTCCCGCGTTGGAAGCGCAAACAAGATTAATGCTTGGCAAATATATGGGTTTTTGGCACACTGAAAAATTTAGAAAAAAAACATCATAATGATATAATTCAATACATAGAGCATTATTTACTTTTTTTCTTGTTAGGGTTAAACTGAATTATCTTTAGCGTAAAGCCAATGTAATAGTTTCCCTTGCAATTTAAGAAGCAAAATAGATGTTTATTTTTAAGCAATAAAATTATGTCTTTTTACGATTTGCCAGAGTTTAATTTTCCAAAAAATAAAATATTTTTTCCGAAATTTTTGAAAAAGCGATTTTTTTGGTCAATAATTTTAATTATTTTTATTTCATCTATTTTTGGCTTTTTGGCCGGCTTTGCGTCTTTTAAATATTTCTCCGAAGGATTTCACGGGCATTTATTAGGGATAAATTCTCAATATTTTCAATCAAAAAATAAAATAGCTGAGCAGGAGAAGCAAAAATATAATTTTGAAATATCAGATGAACAGAGAATTATTAATGTTGTTAAAAAGGTTTCTCCAGCGGTAATTAGTATTATCATTAGCAAGGATGTTCCTATAATAGAGAAATATTATTCTAATCCTTTTGAAAATTTTAAGGATTTCTTCGGAAATTCATTTCCTCAATACAATGTCCCGAAATATCGCGAGAAAGGAACAGAAAAAAAGGAAGTCGGAGGCGGAACAGGATTTATTGTTTCAAAAGATGGAATGATTTTAACTAATGCTCATGTGATTTCAGACGAAAAAGCTGATTATACGGTTTTTACAAATAATGGAAAAAAATATTCCGCAAAAATTTTAGCTATTGACTCCTTAAAGGACTTGGCGATAATTAAAATTGAAGGCGAGAATTTTCCGACGGTTTGTTTTGGCAATTCTGATAATTTACAAATTGGACAAACAGTGATTGCTATTGGAAATGCTTTGGGAGAGTTTAGGAACACTGTTTCGGTTGGTGTTATTTCTGGGTTGCAAAGAACTGTAACTGCTTCTGGAGATGGATTGGTTGAAACGCTTGAAGATGTTATTCAAACAGATGCCGCTATTAATAAAGGAAATTCAGGCGGACCGCTTTTGAATTCAGAAGGAGAGGTTATTGGAGTTAATTTTGCCATGGCTCAAATAGCGCAGAATATTGGTTTTGCCATCCCTGTAAATCAGGCAAAGAGAGATGTTGAGCAGGTTCAAGAAACAGGTAAAATTATTTATCCGTTTTTGGGGATAAGATATACCTTAATAAATGATGAAATGCAAAAAGAGAAGGGCTTGCCAGTGAATTACGGCGCGTTGATAGGAAAAGGAAGCAATAATGAGCCAGCCATTATTCCTGATTCATCTGCGCAAGAAGCTGGACTGCAAGAAGGAGACATTATACTTGAATTTAATAAAGAAAAAATAACCCAGGATAATTCCTTAGCAAGAGTTATTCAAAAATATAAACCAAAAGACAATATTACATTAAAAATTTTACGAAAAAATAAAGAGGAAATAATTGAAGTTGTGTTGGGCAGTAGATAGGTTTAAGCGGATGGTCTTAAAAATCACTTGCCTCGCCTGAAACTGTATTTTCTATTTATTTTTATGTAAATTGCGTTATAATGATAGAACAGTTTAACATACAGATAGTTTAGAAATAAAAGGTCGAATAATTTCATATTTATTAAACACATATTAATATATAATTATGGCTGAAAAATTAGAAAAACTTACCGCGTATTGCGTAAAGTGCAGACAAAAAAGGGAGATGAAAGACCCTAAAGAAATTACAATGAAAGGCAAGGGCAGTGTGAAAAGGAGGGCTGCTACAGGAACCTGTCCTGTTTGCGGAACCAAAATGTTTAGAATCTTAGGCAAAGCGTAAGGATAATAAAATATATCGCAAAAAAATAAAAAAGTTCTTAACTCTAAAAGCCATACAAGTGTTTTGAG